>NZ_JBQIKP010000015.1:0-71057 GCF_056796775.1 Schaedlerella sp. | reverse complement strand
TTATGTCCAAAAAGCCTTATAATAACAGTATTTGTGGTGTCTTTATGACCCGACTCTAACCGAAATCAAACGTTTCGAGTCTCCTTTTCCCGGGTTTTGGGGTATATCCGAGGTGCATCAAATTTTATATTGAAGCGTATCGGGAAATGTGGGAGGATGAAAACAAATGACTATTCGGCGGAATATATCTAAGATAAGTGACAGTTACAATGCTTGAGAAAGTTTGTGATAATATTACAGGAGGAGCAATGGGAAAAATAATTAAGGATACAATTCATGTGAATGGGATAGATATTGGTATTTATACACAGGATTTTGAAAATGAATTTATTTCATTGACGGATATTGCACGATATAAGAGCGATGATCCAACGGCGGTTATTCAAAACTGAATGAGAAATCGGGATGTTATAGAATTTTTGGGATTATGGGAAAGACTTCATAATCCAGATTTTAAACCCCTCGAATTCGAGGGGTTTAGAAAACAGGCAGGGGCAAATGCATTTACAATGTCACCAAAGAAGTGGATAGAAGCAACGGACGCTATTGGTATTGTTTCAAAGTCGGGACGTTATGGTGGTACGTATGCCCATAGTGATATTGCTATGTCTTTTGCAACTTGGATTTCTCCTGAATTTCAGTTATATATTATGAAGGATTACAGGAGATTAAAGACGGATGAGAATAGTCGGTTATCTCTAAATTGGAACTTAAACAGGGAAATTTCCAAGTTAAATTACAGGATACATACGGATGCCATTAAGGACAATTTGATTCCAGCAGAATTAACCCCTGCGCAGATAGCCTATGCATATGCTAATGAGGCAGATATGTTAAATGTGGTTCTGTTTGGAAAAACAGCGAAACAATGGAAAGATGAAAATCCAACCGTAAAAGGAAATATGCGGGATGTGGCAACGTTGAATCAATTACTTGTGCTTGCGAATTTGGAAAGTTATAATGCGGTATTGATTAATCAGGGAAAGATTCAGAAAGAGCGGATGAGATTGTTGCGCCAATTAGCAGTACAACAGCTACAGACGTTGGAGGCAGTAAGCTTGAATAATCTTCCCCAATTAACAGAACGGACATAATTGTAAAAGTTGTATTGTGTGATAATGTAATGAGAAGGTTCTAAGATTGCTGATAATGTAGCGACATCTTTATCAAAGTCTGTTATCAATAAACGACAGCTGAGGGAAAACGCCTTGATGACATGGTGGACAGTATCAAGGAGCATGGGATTCTCATTCCGGCAATCATTAAAGAGAATCTGACTGAAAGAGAAGCGTATGTGTATGTGATAGAAACCAATATGTTGCAGAGGTCTTTTGATGATCTTTTTCTATCGCAGAAGGCAGCAGTATTGGCAGAGAGATATGAGAAAGTCATGTGTCAGGGCAGAAGAAATGACATTCTGGAAGAGATTGCAATGCTGAATGGTGTGGACGTATCAGAGACTTGTGGACATCGTGTCCACAGGTTTCCGTATTCTGTTCCGTGGGGAGATTTACAGCATTCTTTTCGTAGACCACATGAATTATAAAAAGATATCTTTGAAATTCCGATGTGAGAAAGCGAGGCGGTAAGGATGGCATCTACGATAAATATCAATGACATGGCAGATGTGATCATGCAAGGACTGACAGAATTTGCGAGCTTGCCATGGATGATATGAAAGAAGCTGTGAAACATACAAGTACCACAGTCCGTAAGGAGATAAAGGCAAATACAGATTCTGCTTGCATACCATCGCTTTGCAGAAGGGGAGTCACCGGAACAGCCATTTCTCTGGATGCGAATGGAGAACTGGAAAACTTCTATGCGGATGGTATTGCCTACTATGAATTATTCTGCTTTATTTCATAAAGCCATTGCATATTTCGTGTTATCTGTGTATACTATAGTTAGTAGATAGGCTATATGCTTGTCATGTGGACTGACACATAAAATCCGAAATTCATTCCGGACTTCGGGTGCCGGACAGTTGGCTGGCAACGGAAAAACCAGCATTGCTTATCGGACTTCGGGTGCCGATCAGTTGGCGGACAACAGAAAAATCAGTCACTAAAGGAAGGTGTCATCTGCTACGGCAGAAGAACCTTCCTTTTAAATTTGTCAAAATACTTTCACATAAGGATTAATAAGATGAACAAATCAGAAGCAATCAGCATCATCAGCAATTGTGCTGATACATATAAAAAATTCTTGGATGGAAAACAAGTTGTTTTCGTATACCGTGATGAAAACAACCACTCAAACTTTACAGAGGTGAAATTCCGTTCCTACAACTTTTTACATTTTACAGGTGTAACCCTTAGAAAAGGATTAACTGCTAATGACTTCTATCGTTATGCATGAAACAAACGATTAAGTGAGCGTGATTTTTCGTTCAAAAACAACCACACATCGGACCCCGCTTAGAGATTTATACCGAAAAGGTTACCGGCACTACCACTGCGTGTCTCGGTCTGATTGAAAAAGGTGACTGCTATATTCCAAATAGTGTATTAAGTGAAGACCTTGCGGCAAAGATGCCCATGGTGAAAGCCAGGAAGCAGACTGCCATCCCTTCGGTCTGGACCCATGAAGAACTGAAACGGCTGGTCGGGGCCTGCAGGTGGCGGGCGGCTCCTATGAGACGATCCCGATGGAGGTATTTGAAATATCGGAGGCGAACAGGAAAGCGAAGTGCCTGGAGATCAAGGCGTATTACACGCTGGATCTGGATGACGGGCTGACGATGAATCTGGGCGTGAATCTGCTGCAGTTCGGTCTGGAAGAGACAAGGCGGCAGCTTTGCGAGAATATCCTGGCTGACCTGTGATTTGGTTTTAAAAGGCGTGATGACGCTGGAACTGACGGATAAGAATACCGGGGCGATGGAGACCGCCACGGAGGAGAATATGATCACCGAGACGGTGAACGACATCTTGGGCTTAAATCCCATGGGGATCTTTTACGCCGCCACAGGGGAGTATGACGAGGCCCTGCTCTGGAACGGGAACCTGCTCCACATTTGCCCCAACATGATCCTGCTCTTTTCTGAAGCGTTGGCGGAGGATGAGGAACTGCTGTATGAGAGTACGGACAACCTGCCGGTTGCCTACGCTTCTAATGACGTGAATTCCACGGCCAACCTAGTACTCCATCCAGTCAGGAATTGAACTAATGGACTGTCTGGTTCGCATCAGTGCTAGGCAAAAGTTCGACGGCGATGTGGGCGCATCGGCTAGAACTTTTAACGACGCAATGGTGCGGAACAGGCAGTTCAGGAGTTCAATTTCTGGCCGGATGGAGTACTAGCCAGGGGGAGCCTGAACCTGACGGAGAGCATGGCCATCTCCAATGGATATTCATGGGTGGAAGGTTGACCTTGGCGATCCTGTTGGCTGTGGCGGAGATCGAGCGGGAGAATATCCAGATCCAGGATGCAGAAGGTGCTGCAGGGCGGATGGGCAGGCGGCCCGATCCGTACAGATACCGGAGCAGGGATGGGGAACTGATGATAGAACCTTCAGAAGCATAGGTCACCTGCCTGACCTATGAAAAGTACCTGGAACCGCAGATGAAATCTAAACAAATAGCGGTCAACAATGTTGTAATAACTATGTATATCTGCTATTATAAAAACTGATAGTTTATAGATGGTGTTGAAATTTCAAGGAGATCAGATGAATACACTGAAAAGCGAAAAATATATCAGTTTGGATGAAGCGGCAGAGCATCTGGGAATTAAACATGCTACGTTGAGAAGCTGGCAAAGAGACCCCCAAAATGAAGTTCCTGCGCATAAGATTGGATGTTTTTAGAAATTTAAGTGTTCTGAGATTGATGAATGAGTAAGTTGCGGAATGACTGAGTTGGGGTGGGTTTAATGGCAAAGATGATTGACAAAGAACCCAAGTATGAGGGCGAGAAGAAGGTTTGGCACGACTTTTACAAGAATCTTCCGTCTGACTGGGGTGTTTATAATACAAGAAGTATCAATGGGCGCAAATATGATTTTTGCGTGATTTCTCCCAATATGGGGCTTTTTTTGTTGAAGTCAAAGGGCGGAATCCGGATGGGATATTGAATGTTATAAATGCAAATACAATTTTTTTGTCTGGAGCGGAGAATCCAGAAGACAGTCCTCGTGGTCAAGCCAGAGGCTATTGGTTTGATTTGCGGAAGAAAATTCAGCGAGAATTGGGAATGAATCTGTTGGTGATGAGCTTCGTATGCTACCCGTTTATATCTGAGAGTGAATATTTTGCAAAAGCTCCGCAAACTGGAACAGGCCCGTGATCTATGGAAAACGACTGCGGAAGTGACCGGACAGCCGATCAAGGAAATTCATACCGGAAAGGATATATCAGCAGAGGATTTATCTATAGATCACTTTGTGCCGAGATCCTACATTTCAAATGATGAACTATGGAACCTGATACCGATGCGCAAATCGTTGAATTCCAGCAAGAACAATAAGCTTCCACCCCTGGGAAACGTTTTTCCTTCCGTTTGCAAAATATCAATTTTACCTGTACGGATTGATTTTCACCCAGGATGCAGACAGACGGTCACAGGTATTGATCAGGAAATTTGAAAATTGCAGAAAAAATAATCTGAATGCGATTTGTGCTTCTGAGAAGCTCTATATAGGCGGGAATACAGAAACTCAATTTATTAAGTAAAATGGTAGTTGTATTTGACGAGATATGTATACGTTCTTTTTTGAGTAATGCGCATTTTCTCTGATTTGTTTCATATTTAATATTAGTTATAAAAGGATACATTTGCGACATGAAAGAATAAAGATTAAAATCATTATCTAAAGAGTTTTTTAAATGGATTAATGCTTCTAATCGTGGTTTGACCATTTCTCCATATTGTGCTGCTTTTCGAATTTGCTCGAAATCTATTTTCCCTTCAAGAATTCGAACTATGATTTTAGCAGATGTATAGTTAGGAATAGAGATATCTTTCAAGTAATGAAAAACAGCCAGATGTGGATAGTCTTTAAAGAAATGTGAGATTAATCGGATGCAAATTTTTTCCCAGCTCCGAAGAACCTATTCGGTTTGAGGTTATGGGAACAATATGAGGAGATGCAATTGTATGAAAGAAGATAAAACAATTCGCTATTACAATTTAAACGCAAGGGAATTTGCGCTGGGAACTGTATCAGTGGATTTTGAATTTACGCAGAAAAAGTTTACGGACAGGTTGCCGAAGAATGCGGCAATTCTTGATTTTGGATGCGGCTCGGGACGCGATACAAAATATTTTTTATCACAAGGATACCGGGTAGACGCGGTAGATGGTTCCGCCGAATTATGCAAATTGGCAAGTGAATATACAGGAATTGAAGTCAAACACGCATTTTTTAACGAGTTGGAACAGACCGAACAGTATGATGGCATTTGGGCTTGTTCTTCCATATTGCATTTGCCCTTAGATGAACTGAAAGAAGTCATGCGTAAAATGGTGATTGCATTAAAAAACAATGGAACTATTTATACTTCTTTCAAATATGGAACGTTTGAAGGCGAAAGAAACGGACGCTATTTCACGGATATGACGGAAGCAACATTTGCGGGGTTTATAAAACAGATAGAAAATGTAACGATAGAGGAACAGTGGATTTCATTAGATGTACGGCCAGAACGAGGGGATGAAAAATGGCTCAATTTAATTCTGCGGAAAAAATAGACAGCAGCAATGAACCGGTGATTGTGTCAACCAATGTAATGACTGGCGACAGAGACCGAAGCCGATATTTATACTACCAGCTTAAAATGAGTATGTCAAAAGCGAAGGGAATTGATATCATTGTTTCTTTTCTTATGGAATCTGGCATCAGAATGATTTTGAATGATATCAGGCAAGCTTTGGACAAGGGGGCTTCCGTGCGGATTTTGACAGGGAATTATTTAGGAATCACACAGCCGTCTGCGCTTTACCTGATAAAGAAAGAATTTGGTAACCGCATAGATTTACGATTTTACAATGATAAAGAGCGGTCGTTTCATCCCAAGGCATATATTTTCCATTATAAAGATACAAGTGAAATTTACATAGGCTCTTCCAATATTTCAAAAAGCGCATTGACATCAGGAATTGAATGGAATTACCGCTTTAGCAGTATTGCGGATCATAAAAATTATCAGTTATTTTATCATACATTTGAGGATTTATTTTTTAACCACTCAATCATTATAGACAATGAGGAATTGCGCAGATATTCAAAAAACTGGCATAAACCGGCTGTATCGAAAGATCTGGCAAAATATGATAATCTGGAAGATGACATTGATACAAACATTCAGGTATTGTTTCAACCGAGAGGGGCACAGATTGAGGCATTATATGCATTGGAAGACAGCAGAGCTGAAGGGGCGGCAAAAGGTCTTGTTCAGGCAGCTACCGGAGTTGGCAAAACATATCTTGCGGCTTTCGATTCTGTAAAATACAGCAGAGTATTATTTGTGGCGCACAGGGAGGAAATCCTAAAGCAGGCCGCAGTTTCATTTAAGAACGTGCGGCGTTCGGATGACTATGGATTTTTTTATGGGAAGCGGAAAGATACCGATAAATCGGTGATTTTCGCATCTGTTGCGACATTGGGACGGGCAGAGTATTTAAAACAGGAATATTTCCCAAAGGATTATTTTGACTATATTGTCATTGATGAATTTCATCATGCGGTAAATGAACAATATAGAAAAATTGTAAATTATTTCACGCCAAAGTTTATGCTTGGACTCACGGCAACGCCTGAGCGTATGGATGGGAAAAATATTTATGAAATCTGCGATTACAATGTTCCATATGAAATTTCATTAAAAGAGGCAATCAACAAAGGAATGCTGGTGCCGTTTCATTATTATGGCGTCTATGATGATACGGACTACTCCAAACTGCATTTGGTAAAAGGCAGATATGACGAGAGGGAACTGACGGAAATATATAGAAATAACGGCAGGCGATATGAATTAATTTATAAGCATTATATGAAATGTCGTTCCAAGAGAGCGTTGGGATTTTGCTGTTCCCGGCAGCATGCGGAAGAAATGGCAGCGGAATTTTGCGGCAGAGGAATTGCGTCAGTGGCCGTATACAGTCATTCTGATGGTGAATTTTCAGAGGATAGGGAAAAAGCCATTCAAAAGCTGAAAAAGCAGGAAGTGAACGTGATATTTTCCGTAGATATGTTTAATGAAGGAGTGGATATTGCTTCGGTGGATCTAGTGATGTTTCTCAGACCTACGGAGTCGCCTGTTGTGTTTCTGCAGCAATTAGGACGCGGACTCCGTATTTATGCGGGGAAAGAATATCTAAATGTTCTGGACTTTATTGGAAATTATGAAAAAGCAGGAAAAACGCCTCTGCTGCTTGGTGGAGAAAAATCATTTCGTGAAAAAAGAGCCGGTGACTATCATGATATAGAGTATCCGGATGATTGTATTGTTGACTTTGATGTACGGCTGATCGACTTATTTAAAGAACTGGATAAGAAGTCGCTGACAGTAAGAGAACGGATCAGACAGGAATATGATTGCGTAAAAGAGTTATTAGACGGGAAAATTCCTACCAGAATGGATTTATTTACTTATATGGAACATGAGGTATATCAGTGCTGCATAAGGCATACGAAGGAAAATCCATTCAGACATTATTTAGAGTATTTGCATAGCTTAAACGAATTATCTGACGAGGAAGAGGCTCTATACGCAGGAATCGGTAAAGAGTTTTTAACATTAATTGAAACTACGGACATGACGAAAATCTATAAAATGCCTATTTTGTATACATTTTATAATCATGGAAATGTTTTGTTGGAGATTACAGAGGATCAGGTTCTTGCGTGTTGGAAAGATTTTTTTGACAGAAATAAAAACTGGAGGGATTTTTCTGACAGAATCACATATGAGGAATACAAAAACATGACAGATAAACAGCATTTGGCAAAAGCAAAGACAATGCCGATAAAGTTTTTAAAGGCATCGGGAAAAGGATTTTTTATTGATAAAGAGGGATATGCTTTGGCAATAAGGGAGGATTTGAGGGCAGTTGTAAAAAATGATGCTTTCTGTGAGCATATGAAAGATATATTGGAGTATCGGACGATGGATTATTACCGCAGGCGGTACAAAGGAGAGTAGAGCAAAATATTACCAGAGATGATTTGTTTGAGGAAGGGACAGAATGAAATCGAAGAATATGAAAGAATGGAAAAATGTAACTGACAGCTTTTCGGAGGAGCAAAGGCATTACAAGAATACATATATGGAAATATGCGAGGTATATGATGAAGTTGTAGAAGTAAGCCTTTTTTCATCCAAGACAGATCCATATGAAATCTATTTTTCCTATGGTATCATGTATGGTATTATTTACGTGGAGAAGGAGGATGCAGATGCAAAGCGTGAGGAAATAAAAATAGAACTTCAGGCAGAATATCAAAAAAGCAGGGAGCCCTCCGATGAATTTGTTACTTCATTTGTGAAAAAGCATCATGTGTGTTTTCCAAATGATATCGTTTTTGATACAGATGCATTTTTTGATGCATTTTTATAATTCATGCGAGGAAAGAGATGAAAATACAATGCTGCGATACGTCCATACCAATCTGATCGCAAGGGATTGTCAAAAGTTAATTTCCTTTTATAAAAAAGTATTCCACTGCAGGAGCATCGGGGAAACCCTATACAAAATGGGAGAATCAGAAGATTTGCAGCCGCAATATCCTGTAGAAATATCTGCTGATGGAAAGATAGATGGAAGATTTGTATTTTGGAACCGCTCTTTGAATCATAAAAATGGAAGCACTACAATAAAAGACGCAAAATAGATGATGGATATTTCCAGAGATTATCAGAGCAGATTACGTGCAGGCGACCCGGAGTTGGTGCTGCCTGTAATTGCATATTATGGTACGGGGCGTTTATGTGATTACCACACAGAACAAATTGCTGAAAAAATAGGGTTAAAAGAGCCAAGAACTAAAATTGTGGTGTATAAGCCAAAAAATGCTTATGGAGGAAATGAAAAATGGTTGAACCTTCAAAAAGGGACTGGAAATTATATAGGGGAAAAATTGTCGGATGGCAGGAACATTACATGGAAAAACTGATAAAGGAATATGCCGACTATTTGTGCAGCGACCTATCGGCATCCACCAAGTTTTGGGAGATAGAGAAAAGGATTAGGAAAGACAGAAAAAGACCGGGTGTGTGTACTGAGTTAAGAAAATCCAGTATGTTTTGGGACATTGCCGGACTGATTAATGACAAAGTTATTTCGATGGATGATCTGGAAGAATTTAGTGATGACTTAAAAGAAGCGGTTGCGTTGATTTTGAGGAGATGAAAAACCTGCATACTTATTTTGATAGTATCAGATCTGTGTTGGACGAGAAAAAGTTCAGCCACCGGATTCTGATGGAATATGAGGAACTTAGTTCCGGGAATATGGTAAAAGAACATCAGAAAGATTACAAAAGATTTTTTATTGTCAGAGAGGCACCTAAGCGTGGAAGGAAGGTTGAATACAATCAGGAGGCCATAGACATCCACAGGAAGAACAGTATCGGTTGGTTTGTATTTGCTACAAACGATATCAAAGATCCCGTGAGGGCACTTGAAATATACCGGATGAAGGATGCCATCGAAAAACATTATCATGACCTGAAAAATGACCTGGATATGAAAAGGCTGCGTATAAATTTCGTCAGCGGCAATGGACGGCCGGCTGTTTATCCAATATATTGCCCTGATACTTTCTTCGCAGATCAAAAACGTCATGAACGAGGCTGGATGGTTTAAAAGCCATAATATTCAGGAAATCATAGATGAGATGAAATCCCTGCGGGTAGTTTCTATTGAAGGAAAACGCAAGCGGATTTATACAACGATGACATCTTTTCAGAAAGAAATCGTGGAACTCTTTGATCCGTCTTTGGTAAAATAAGGAACCTTGCAAGAGCAAGGACCTGATAAGCGTTTTCTTTCAGCTCCGAAGAACCTATTCGGTTTGAGGTTATCGCATAACCCAAGGTTTGGCTCCGCAACCGGCTGCATGCCGACACAATCAATTGCTTCATAACCAACGATAGCTGATCTTGTCGCTATCCTCTATAAAGATTATAGCACAAAACAGATTCAAGTGATACAAAATATTTTATATCACAGGGATACCGGGTAGATGCAGTAGATGGTTCCGCCGAATTATGCAAATTGGCAAGTGAATATACTGGAATTGAAGTCAAGCACGCATTTTTTAACGAGCTGGAACAGGTCGAACAGTATGACGGTATTTGGGCGTGTTCTTCATATTGCATTTGCCCTTAGATGAACTGAAAGATGTTATGCATAAAATGGTGAATGCATTAAAAGACAATGGGATTATTTATACTTCTTTCAAATATGGAATGTTTGCAGGCGAAAGAAACGGACGCTATTTCACGGATATGACGGAAGATACATTTGTAGGTTTCATAAAACAGATAGAAAATATAACGATAGAGGAACAGTGGATTTCATTAGATGCACGCCTAAAACGAGAGGATGAAAAATGGCTCAATTTAATTCTGCGGAAAAAATAGACAGCAGTAATGAACCGGTGATCATGTCAACCGATGTAATGACCGGTGACAGAGACCGAAGCCGATTTTTATACTACCAGCTTAAAATGAGTATGTCAAAGGCGAAAGGAATCGATATCATTGTTTCGCAAAAACAATGCCGATAAAGTTTTTAAAGGCATTGGGAAAAGGATTTTTACTGAAACTATGAGCGCATATTTCAGGCAGAGAACCAGGAGGAAACTTTTTGAAGAATTTTACAAGATCAGACTTGACATTTTCTCTGTGCGGATTGAATTGCGGACTGTGTACCCTGCGGCTGGGAGGGCATTGCCCGGGATGCGGAGGAGGAGAAGGAAACCAGTCCTGCAAAATAGCAAGATGCAGCCTGCAGCACCAAAAGCCGGAGTATTGCAGTCAGTGCCAGGAATTTCCCTGTGAAATATATAAGGACATAGATGTGTTTGACTCGTTTATCACTCATCAAAATCGGAGGAAGGATCTGGAGAGACAGCAGAAGATCGGCGCGGAAGCGTACCGGGCAGAGCAGGAAGAGAAAATACATATTTTGGATTGGCTGCTGAAAAATTGCAATGACGGGCGAAAAAAGACGTTTTACTGCCTGGCCGTGAATCTGCTGGAGCTGGAAGAGATTAAAAAAGTGACGGAGCAGGCCAGGTCGGATGAAAAATTCCAGGAGATGACGATAAAAGAAAAAGCTGCCTGCCTGGCCGGGCAATTTCAGAAAGCGGCAGACCGGCGGGGCATTTTATTGAAATTGAGAAAGAAAAAGTAATGGAAAAGGCGGATGTTTTTGTTGTGATAAATACTGCGAAAAGTAAAGGATATCATCGACAGGACAAGCGAAGAGACAGACGAAAAGCAGCAGAACTTAGGAGTAAATTCATCATGGATATCCAACATTTTTACATAGAAAAGGGCCAGGGCGAGCCAATCATCCTGCTTCATGGAAACGGAGAGGACAGCAGCTATTTTCAAGGGCAGATCAGTGCGCTTTCCAAGCAATATCACGCATATGCGATCGACACCCGGGGACACGGAAAAACTCCAAGGGGCAGCAGGCCCTTCACGATACGGCAGTTTGCGGAGGATCTTCTGGGCTTTATGGATGAACACGAAATCCACAAGGCGCATCTGCTGGGATTTTCAGACGGCGGAAATATTGCCATGGTTTTTGCGCTGCACCATCCGGACCGTGTAAACCGACTGATCCTGAACGGCGCGAATCTGAATGCGGCCGGGGTGAAACGATCGATTCAGATTCCCATTGAGATCGGATATAGAATTGCATCAAAATTTTCTGAAAAAAATGATTCTGCCAGATTCCATGCGGAAATGCTCGGACTGATGGTCAATGATCCCAATGTAAATCCGGAGGAACTCTCAGGAATCCGGGCGAAAACTCTGGTTATCGCAGGAACAAAGGACATGATAAAAGAAGAGCATACGAGGCTGATCGCAGCGAACATTCCCGATTCGGAACTTGTTTTTATCAAGGGAAATCATTTTATCGCAAATAAAAAGCCGGAAGAATTTAATCAGGCGGTGGTGGATTTTTTGAAGAGGTAGTTTTCTGCGGCTTCACTATGTTGATGAACTCGGACGTAGCCACGCAGCTGCGGTTGAGGCGAAGCGGAGGGTGCTGACCCCGCTGTGGCTGGAGCTGATCGAGGAGGGCAGGCGTGACGGTTCCATCCGCACAGAATACGCCGGAGAGCTTTCCGAGCTGCTCCCGCTCATCAATTTTTGGCTGCTCCCGTCCGTATTTCCGGTAGATGCCGACGAGATCCGGCATAAGTGCCGGATAGGAACTGTTGATAAACAGACAAAATATGTGATAAAATGAACACATAGCGCAAAGCTCCATATGAAAAAATAAAACAGCATCTGCAATCCATTTGCTCTGCGGATTGTCTGCAAAAGACAGAGGAGATCAAAAATGACAGAAATAAAACAAATCCCATGCGGAATGGTAAACACATATCTGCTGAAAGGAAAAAACGGAGCCGTCCTGGTGGACACCGGCGAGATGGCGGATCGGGAAAAGGTACTCAAGGCATGTGAAAATGAAAACGTCAGGCTTCTCTTGCTGACTCATGGCCACATCGACCATATCCAGAACGGGGCGTACCTGGCGCGGAAGCTTCACTTACCGATCGCGATGCATCAAAAAGACGCGGAGCTGATCCGGAATCAGTTTGCGCAGGCATTGGAAGGCACCGGATTATTTGGGAAAATCCTTGCGGCAGCTTCCAGAAGCAAGATGAAAAAGAACCAGATCGAACCCTTTGATCCGGAACTGTTTTTGCGGGAGGGGGATTCGCTGGAGCCATATGGCGTGCAGGCATCCGTGATGGAGCTGCCCGGGCATACAAAAGGCTCCATTGGGCTGGACGTGGAAGGCAGGGCGGTCATTGTGGGGGATGCGCTGATGCACATGCTTCGCCCGGGAGCGGCCAGTATTTACGCTGATCGGGAAAAATTAAAGGAGAGCGCAAAGCGGATCACGGCACTTGGAAACAGAACCATTTACTTCGGACACGGGACGCCAGTGCCGAACAGGGAGTGGAAGCGGTAAGGAGTTGTCTGGAAATATCCTGCAATTCCCGGCCCGCCCCTCTCATTTTTTATACGGATTTTCATAATCCGTGCAGAGACGGGCTGGTGTTATTGCTCTGCCAAAAGAAGAAGGGAAACATCCTTTAGCTGTAATGAATCATGGATTTGCAGGAAGAGGGAATTGGATTTGTCGCTATTTCACAGGCATTAGCAGAAAATGGAATTGCCGCAGCACGATTTTTACGAATGGATAAGTGGGTTGGATGCTCCAAGGAGCATCCAACCGCACAGATGGAAAGGTTTTCCGGCCCCGTGCTTTCAAGGTCTCGACGGCATCTGGAACCCGGCAAGCGCCTTGTTCAAATAGTCATTAAAAGGCTTCATGATCCGAAAAAGCTCTGCCGCTTTTGCGACAACCCCTTCCGCATCCTTCCATTCCTCGTCCTTCAGCGGATATTCCAGATACCAGCTCTTATACTTTAAATATTCCGCCTGGGGATGCTCCTTCTCATATCCCGCGGGAACCCTCTTCAACACCGTTCCCTTTACCGTAAAATGCTGTTCAAATTCCGGCTCATGGATCACCCGTTCCCATTCCCCGCCGTTTTGCGCGATATAATCCCGTACCATTGCGGTCGCGTCCTTAAACATATCCGCAAACAGCCCGCCGCCTAAAAAGGATTGATCACCGGGCTTGATCATCAGATAATACCCGACCGGAACCGGCAGCTTGCCCTTAGAGGAGATATGGGCGCGGAACGCAGGGTTATAAGGCGATTTGTCATGGCTGAAACGGGTATCCCTGACAAGCTTAAACGTCAGGTCCTTGGGATCATTCTGTAAAATGCTGCTGTCAAACTTTCCGATCTCCAGCATCAATGCCTGCAGGAAATGTTCAAATTCGGCATTGGCCTTTTTATAGTCGTCCTTGTTCGCGTGATACCATTCACGGTTGTTATTCATGCTCAATGCCGATAAGTAATCCATGATCAACTGTGTATTCATCATCTTTCGTCTCCTTTATAAGCTATGTATCTGTATTTTTTTATGGTTTCTGGACCACGGAAAGCTGTGTGGAATCTAAAAATTCCTGTATTAGATTTCTCGTGCGTTCCGGAGAACGGTAGGGCTTGCAGAATGAAAAATCCTGAGACAGGCCGTCAATTTCTTCCATCGCATTTTTTACGTCCACGATAGTCTGGACAGGGATTTCCGAGGCTGCCGTATAATCCAGCTGCAGCGGGTGGATCCGGTGGTTTTGGATCGCGTAATTCACCCGGTCTTTGCATTTGCATCTGCCGCCGCCGTATTCTCCGCAATACTGCCCAAGAAAGTCCGCCATTTTTCTGCGCGCCCGGGAAAGCCGCTGGCGATACGCCTCCGGGGTCATTTCCAGAATCTCCCCCGCAATGCGGCTGTCCAGCTGGAACATGGTCCCCAATATGAAAATGCATCTGCTTTCCGGATCAAGGCACTGCAGCATTACATTGGTACAGGACATTTTCAGCTCCTCCGCCAGCAGTTCTTTTTCCACATTCTGCGTCAGATCCGGCACATCCTGTAATTTTCCGTTTTCGATATCATCTCCATAATACTCGAAGCTCAGCGGAAAACGGGCGAACATGTGCTTTTTATAATTTTTCAGATGATTCACCGCGATGCGGAACACCCAAGTTGTAAATGCGCTGTCACCCCGAAAAGAAGACAGATGCGTGATCATTTTCAGCAGAATGTCCTGCGCGGCATCCTCCGCGTCCGCAAAGGTGCCGAGCATCCGCAGGGATAGATTAAATACCATGTCCTGTACGCCCGCAACAAGCGTTTCCAGGGCTTTCTTATCACCGGCAGTCGCCTGACCGACCAATGCCTGCATTTCCTGATTCGTTTTTTTATCCATAGATTTTTACCTCCTCTTTCATTAGACAACGCACGTTCTCCTGTGTGACAAAAAATATGAAAAAACTTAAAAATGATTCCAAACGTACAGTTAGAATTTATTTGACATGAGTATATTTTAACATAGGATTCAGATTTTTTCCTGACAAATATTCCGTTCGTTCCCGCAAAGCTGATGTTTCGTTCCATTTGTCTTAAAAACACATCTGTCCGGCCGATACCATAATTGAGAGATCAAAAAAGAAAGGAGAAGTTTTGAAATGGGTTATTTTGAAATGGATTATTCAGGTGTAGGCAGTGTTTTGCCGAATCTTGCCCGGAATACCGGCGGAACGCGGGGAACACAAGAATATGGAGCCAGTATCACGGGACTGCCGCATGGCACGGCCGTGCCTGTACAAAGCTTTTCGGATATGCTTCAAACGGCAGGAGAGACAAAAGAGGCGTCAAGGTCAGACATGTATCAGCAGTATCTAAAACAGAGGTACGGCAATGTAATGATCCAAAGTGTTGGGAAAGACCAGAGCAGCATGGACAAGATCGGGGCGGCTACGTCAGGGACCGGGAACGTCGTGATCGCGCCGAATATCCTGGAGCAGATGGCAGATGATCCGAAAAAGGCATCCTACTATGAAGCACAGATCCGGCATTATTTTGATTCGCTGCCTCAGTGCAAAGCGCAGCTTTCACTTATGGGACATGAGATTCATTCCTCCGGTATCGTGATCCACCCGGACGGCACCGTAACGCACTATGTCAGCGGCGATCTGAAACCGGAGGTAAGGGCCAGGATCGAGGCTCAGATGAAAGCCGAGGCGGAGGAGAAGGCCAAACGTAAGCGGATGTACCAGAAACGCAGTGAGGAAACGGCCGGGCTGCGCCGCCAGGAAATGGAACTGGCTTACAGGAAACAGAGTATGCTGGGAGATATTTTGATATAAGAGAAATGCCGTTACATGTCACATTTCGGCTGATCAGATCTGCGAAGCGCTTATTTTTTTACAGATTGATATGCCTTCGTTTTTCTGTTATGATAGAGACGATCCGCTTGCCCAAAGAGTTCATTTCCTTTTGACGGTTGGATCATACATGGAAATAGCAATGCGGAACCGCAGTGAAATCAACGGAGGTATGCCATGGAATTATACGGACGAAAAAATAAGAGAGAACCGCTTTCCCAGATCAAATTGTCAGATTCGCAGAAAGAAAAGCTGAAAGCTGAGATCCGGACGTTTTATCTGGATGAGCGGGGGGAAGAGATCGGCATGATCGAGCAGATGCAGCTGCTGGAATTATTCGAGCGGAACATGGCGCCGATCATCTACAACAAAGCCCTTGACGACGCAAAAGTGTGGTATACCCAGATGATGGATAATCTGGATTCAGATTACTATGCATTGTATAAGGAAGAATAAGTACTGCGGGCCGGATGCCTGTGAAATATCAAAAAGGGAGACACTATGGAAACAGAATTGGAAACAGAATTGGAAAAAGAACTGATTTTACAGCATGGCCGTCCCGCCGATTGCGGAGGCAGGACAGAGCGGGAGACGGCGGTGTACGACCTGCTGGATTCTCTGCAGATTGAGTACGACAGAGTAGACCACGAGGCAGCATTTACGATGGAAGCATGCGAGGCGATCGACCGGGTCCTGGAACCAGCCGCAATCTGCAAAAACCTTTTCCTGTGCAATGCGCAGAAAACAAAATTCTACCTGCTGATGATCCTGGGAGATAAAAAATTTAAGACCAAGGACATTTCCCATCAGATCAACAGCTCGCGGCTTTCCTTCGCGCCGGAGGAATATATGGAAAAATATCTCGGCATTACGCCAGGTTCCGTCAGCGTGATGGGATTGATGAACGACCAGGACAACCAGGTGTCGCTCCTGATTGATGAGGATGTGATCCGGGAAGAATATGTGGGATGCCATCCCTGCATCAATACGTCCAGCATTCGGATGAAGACGGGGGAGCTTCTGGAAAAAATTCTGCCGGCGGTTCATCATGAGTATAGGGTGGTGAAATTATGACCAGAGCCAGCTTATTTCCGGAAACAGCAGATGGATCACAAAGGTGACTGCCATGAATAGCAGCAGAACAGCCACGCCGTAATTCACGATTTTGGAGCATTTCCTCAAGAAACTTTTTGCATTTTCCAGATCAGAATAAATGGAAGATACCTTTTCATCTGTCAGGTTTTTCTCTCTTACATCCTGAACATCAATATCCTTCACCAGTTCATCCAGAGACATGCCAAAATAGTCGCTTAACAGGACCAGCCTTTGAAAATCAGGATAAGACTGGCCTGCCTCCCATTTCGAGATCGTTTGCCGTGAAACCTGCAGCTCCAGCCCAAGCTCCTCCTGGGATAAGCCCTGTTTTTTTCTCATAGCCAACAGCTTTTCATTAAATTTCATTCTGAAAAATCCTCCTTCATTTTTGGACAGCCTTCCATAAAGCATGACCGGGAGGCTGACTGATGACGTGAGTATATCGTACTTCATGTCAGATGGCAACCAACTATTGTTGGCAATCTGTCAATTCAGGCTGACAAATGTTACTGTGAGCGCCCAGTCAGGGTGTGAACAGTTACTGACATATCGATATAGACTCCTTCCGTACTGTGAATAAATAGTAATAATCTGATTTTCATGTTATAATTTTATTCATACGGAGGAAAATCAAAAGATGAAAACACTATTTAAAATGGATATGAAAAATTACGCGGATTCCGACACCCGCATCCGCAGGCCGTCAGCCCGGGCGGTCATACGGGTGGCGGACGGAAGGCTGGCATTGGTTTACAGCAGAAAACATCAATATTATAAATTCCCGGGCGGCGGAATCCGGGACGGCGAGGACCATGCGGAAGCACTGGCGAGAGAGGTACGGGAGGAAACCGGCCTTCGTATAAGGAGAGATTCCATTCGGGAATACGGCAGCGTGCTCCGTCTTCAAAAAAGCGGAAGGCAGGAAGATACTGTATTTGAGCAGGAAAATTTTTATTATACCTGCTCGGCAGAGACAGCGGCGGGACGACAGAACCTGAATGCATATGAAAAGGAATCCGGATTTGAACTGCAGTATGTACACGCCCGGGAGGCGGCAGCGATGAATAAGGCATGCAAAGTTCAAGATGATTTTGACCTGGTCATGATCGCCAGGGATACGGCCACGTTGGAGATTGTCAGCGGCCTGACCCCGGAGCCTTCCGTTTCCATGGCGGAATTTCTGCTGAAAACCACTGTAAAAACCAATCCGGGCCCGTGGGAGCAGCACAGCAGATATGCGGCAGAGAGCGCCGGACGGATTGCCGAACGCTGTCCGGGGCTGGATCCGGAACGGGCGTATATTTACGGACTGCTCCATGACATTGGCCGCAAATTCGGAATCAGCGGGCTGGCCCATGTATACGACGGGTATCACTATCTGATGGAGCTGGGATATGCAAACGCCGCCCGGATTGCGCTGACACATTCGTTTAATCTGAAAGACATCCGGGATTATATTGGAAAATTCGATATCAACGAATCTGAGCAGGAGGAGATCAGGGCGCTTCTGGCTGGGATAGAATACAATGACTACGACTTTCTGATCCAGCTGTGCGATGCCATTGCGAAGGCCGACGGGATTGTTTCGCTGGAAGAAAGAATGAACGATGTGAAAAGCAGGTACGGATATTACCCGCAGAAAAAATGGGACAGGAACATTTGGCTGAAAACATATTTTGAAGAGAAAATGCAGGAAGAGTTATACCAGGTTGTGGGAGCAGGAGTGTAACTCATGTCACACATTGACGAAGCGTACCCTTTTGTTAAGAATCCGTGCAAAATTGCAAGCGGAAACTGGTAGATATTTTCCGCATTGGATTCTATACTTGTCTGTATGAAGAGCAAACCCGCGCGGCAGGAAAATTTCCCGGCCATACGGCCTGATTTTCAGAAACTGCAAAATTACATTCCCGGCAGAAAGGGTGGATTTCTATGAATTTAGGAAACAGTTTATTTCATGCAAGAAAAAAATGCGGACTCTCCCAGGAGGATGTGGCGGAGAAGCTGGGGGTCAGCCGGCAGACCATCTCAAAATGGGAAACCGGCGAGACGCTCCCCGACATCCGCCAGTCAAAGCAGATGTCGATTTTGTATCACGTGTCACTGGACGACCTGATCGAGTTCGACATGGACGTAAAGGAGATCCAGGATATCATCGACCGGACCAGCGAGGAGACGGAGAAAAAGATTGACTGGACGAAGGCATGGGGAAAGAAATACCCCATTCTGGTCAGATACCAGAAGGAGGTGAACACCCCCAACTACGTCGTCAGACTTGGCACCATGGTAGACGAGCTGAAAGAGGAATACCATTACTCAGACCTGGATGCCTTTCTCGTGTTAAAGGACATTCTGGCCAAGGTATGGCAGAGCAGGAAAAAATAACCAGACAGGAAAAAAATGGCAGGAACAGGAGAAATCTGTTCCTGCTATTTTTTTCTACCGAAAACCTAGGATATGTGTTATAATATAATGAATTGCGCTGAAGCGCAAGCAGGTCATACCCCCTGATTCATGAGAGGAGTTAACATACCCATGTTTAAGAGAACATTTGAAGCCGATATGGAGACTGGAAAACTGCGGCATAAGATATGTAATGTACTGGAAATGGCGGCATTTTTTGGCATCTGCTGTCTCGGCCTGCCTGCATGCGGCCGTAAGGCAGACACGGAAGTCAGGCAGATCCCGGATGAGGCGCCGGCCCTCAATGACCAGAACAGCAAGAGCGGCAGCATGACGGAGATCGTGCGCTTTGACGATGAGCTGGACGGCTACCGGCCTGCAAAGGAAAAGTATAATTTTTATTTTACATATAAAATGGATCATCCCTGGTGGGACGCGGTGGCCATTGGAATTGAGGACGCGGCGAAGCAGTATGAGGCGCAGGGGATCACCATTGATTACGAGTATCTGGCTCCGAGTAACGTTTCTGCTCAGGATCAGATCCAGCGTCTGTCTGACGCTTCCGAGCGGAACTTTGACGTGATCGGCGTGGATGTCGCGGATGTGGATCAGGTCACGCCTGCCATCAACGAGCTGATTAAAGACGGCCGGAAGGTGATGACATTTTCCAGCTCGGACGCGGCAAAGGAGGACGGCTGCGAACGGATCGCCTATGTGGGAAATACGCACAACTATGAGGACGGCTCTGACCTGACAGAAGCCCTCTGCGAAAAGCTGGGATATCAGGGAAAGGTTGCGCTCCTGGTAGGCACTAAGGGCGCTCCCTGCCATGAGGACAGGGCTTTAGGCGCGCAGAATGTGATCGCGAAATACCAGAATATGGAAATTGCGGAAATAGAGTATGATGAAGATTCTGTGGAAAAATCATATCAGTTTGCGCAGAAGATTCTCAAGGAGCATCCGGATCTTGCCGGGTTCATCTGCTGCAATATGTGCAATCCGGTGGGAGCCGCAAGGGCTGTCATCGAAGCCGGGCGGGAGAAGGAGATCGCTATCGTGGGGATGGACCACGACCAGGAAGCCCTGGGATATCTCAGAGACGGGATCATTTACGCGCTGGGAGTTCAGGACTGCTACTCCATCGGTTTTGATACCGTTCAGGTAGCGGTCAAGATCGCGGACGGACATCTTCCCGGGGACGTCTATCCCGAAAAAACAGAGGAGACTACGAAGATCGTTTACCAGGACAGTGCCGCGGCGGTGCTGCAGTCGCTGTATGGAGAGGTTGAGTAAAGGGAATGCATAGAGCGGGACTGCGCACAGACCCGTGCCGATCTGCAGAGGAACGGAACAGGATTTAAGGAGCTTAAGGATGGAACAACAGCGAAAAAAAATGAAGGAGAAACAAAAAAAGCAGACAATTACATTTGCTGTACGGGGAGGCGTATTCATTGCGGCGGTCCTTCTCGTTACGACGTTGTGGGTGTCAAACGGCGCAAGGGTGGGGACCAGTCAGGCCGTCAACCGGGTCAGCGAATTTTATCTGGAAGAGCTGGCGGGACGGAGGGCCCAGGTGGTTTCTGAGGAATTGAAAAGAAATGTGGCCTATATGGAAAATGCGCTCAGTATCATAGAAGACTACAATCTGGAATCCCAGGAGTCTCTGCGCAGCTTTCTCGGAAAGGTCAGAAAGCTTTACGGCGTGGACAAATTTGCCCTGGTAGATCAAAACGGGATCGTTTATACGCAGCACAGCACCACCTCCGGCCTCAGCAGGTACAGCTTTCTCTCGGAAGAACTGACAGAGCCGGTGATCAGCACATTGAATCTTTACGGCGCAAGGAAGCAGGTGGTCCTTGCGATCCCTGCGGAAGGGATTTCTTTCCAGGGAACAGAGATCACCACATGCTTTATCCAGATCAATATCGACCAAATGCTGAGTTCCCTGACATTGCAGTCCCACGGAAATGAGACCTACTGCAACATCTACCACCGCAGCGGAGAGAGCCTGACAAATGACGTATTCGGAAATGAACAGGCAGGGAGCAACCTTTTTTCCGAGGTCATGGATGCGGAAATGACAGAGGAAACCGACTATAAACAGCTGCGGGATGATTTCGAAAACGGCAGGTCGGGGCAGATTTCATTCAACTATCAGGGGCTCACGGAGGATCTCTGCTATGTCCCGGTAGAGGGGACGAACTGGATGCTGACGATCCTGATCCGGGATAATGTCATCAGCGATCAGATCAGCTCCATCAGTTCCGGAATGCTGATGCGCGGCGTGGTGCAGATTGTCATGACCATTCTCTCAATGCTCATATTGTTCCATGTGCTGGCCAGACAGTCCAGAAAGCACGCAAGGATCCTGCTGGAACAGGAAAAGGAAGACGGAAACCGGATCCGGGCGGCCTATGCCCAGATCGAGAGGGAACAGGCGGCTATGGAAAATATCCAGGCCGCAATGGGGTCAGGGCTCTGGAGCATGGAATTTAATGAAAAGGCAGAGATCATTTCCTGCATTTGGTCGGAAAAATTTCGGAACATGCTGGGGTATCAAAATGAGGAGGATTTTCCGAACTGCCTGGAATCCTGGTCAGATCTGCTCCATGAGGAAAATAAGGAAAGCGTACTTAGAGAATACTGGGATACCGTTCTGGATTATACCGGTGAAAAGACCTACGACGTGGAGTACCGCCTTCTAACCCGCCATGCCGGGTGGAGGTGGTTCCATGCGGCGGGCCGTTTGTCAAGACGGGAGGACGGCTCTCCTATCACATTTGTAGGATTATTTGTGGATATTGAAGATGAGAAAAAAATGGAAGAGCGGTTGGAGAAGCAGACTATCGACCTTCAGGACGCGCTTGCGGCGGCCCAGCATGCGAACCGGGCAAAGACCACATTCCTCAATAATATGTCCCACGATATCCGGACGCCGATGAATGCCATCATCGGATTTACGTCCCTTGCCGCGGCGCATATTGACAACATCGAACAGGTCCAGGATTATCTGGCCAAGATCACCACCTCCAGCAACCATTTGCTGAGCCTGATCAATGACGTCCTGGATATGAGCCGGATCGAGAGCGGAAAGGTCAAGATCGAGGAAAAGGAAACCTCCCTTCCGGAGATCATGCACGACCTGAAAACCATCGTACAGGCAGATATTTCATCCAAGCAGCTGGAATTTTTCATTGATACCGCGGATGTGGTCAATGAGCATGTGCTGTGCGACAAGCTCCGGCTGAATCAGGTCCTTCTGAACCTTCTGAGCAATGCCATGAAATTCACGAAGCCCGGCGGTATCGTGAGCGTCCGCATCCTGCAGAAGGGAAATGCGCCCGAGGGATGCGCGTGCTACGAGTTCCAGGTCAAGGATACCGGGATCGGGATGAGCAAAGAATTTCTGGAGCATGTATTTGAGCCGTTTGAGCGGGAGCAGACGAGTACGGTCAGCGGAATCCAGGGCACCGGCCTTGGCATGGCCATCACGAAAAATATCGTGGATATGATGGGCGGGACGATTTCCGTGGACAGCGAGGTGGGAAAAGGCTCCACCTTCTATGTGGATCTGCAGTTCAAGATCTGCTCCGGTTCTGTCAGACAGGAGATTATTCCGGAGCTGAACGGTCTTCGCGCGCTTGTGGTTGACGACGATTTCAATACCTGCTCCAGCGTGACCAAGATGCTGGCAACCATCGGCATGCGTCCGGACTGGACCACCTCCGGCAAGGAGGCCGTGCTCCGCACCCGGCTGGCGGAGGAGCAGAATGACGTGTACTCCGCCTACATCATCGACTGGCTGATGCCGGACATGAACGGAATTGAGGTCGTGCGCCGCATCCGCGGAATTATAGGCGAGGAGACCCCGATCATCATCCTGACCGCTTACGACTGGTCGGATATTGAGGAAGAAGCAAGAAACGCGGGCGTCACTGCCTTCTGCTCCAAGCCGATCTTCCTGTCCGAGCTTCGGGAGGTCCTGGAGTCGCCGTTTACAAACCGGGATGCCGAAGACGCGGCTCCGGAAGAAACGATTTCCTTCGAAGGAAAGAAGATCCTGCTGGTAGAGGACAACGAACTGAATCAGGAGATCGCTGTGGAGATCCTGCAGGAAGCGGGCTTTGTTATGGATGTGGCCGACGACGGCGCGGTGGCGGTTGAAAAGATGAAGTCAGCCGAACCCGGCCGGTACGACCTGATCTTGATGGATATCCAGATGCCGATCATGGACGGGTACGAGGCGACCAGGCGGATCCGCGGGCTGGAAGCCCCGGAGATTGCCGGGATTCCGATCATCGCAATGACAGCGAATGCATTTGAAGAAGATAAGAAGGCTGCGGTGGATGCCGGGATGAACGGGCATATTGCAAAGCCGATCGATGTACCGAAGCTGCTGGAGGCGCTGGGGGAGACATTGAAGTAGAAGATTGAGGATGTGCTGTGCGGAGGCGCAAAAGAATCCTCCAAACAGCAATTTTGACTTTATCGGATTGCCAAAACCAAAAGCGTTTCAGCACATCAGAAAGGAAAACAATCCAAATGAACCAGGAAATCCTATATTTTTTCGACACCCACCCAGGCGCCCTGCCGCTGTACGAGCTTTTTGAACAGAGAATTCTCTCCGAGATTGAAAACGTAAACATTAAAGTACAAAAAACACAGATTTCCTTTTCGAATAAGCACAATTTTGCCTTCGTCTCCTTCCTTCCCGTCCGGAAGGCAAAGGAGCGTCCAAAGGACTATATTGTGATCACCTTCGGTCTGGGTTGCCGCGCGGAATCCATGCGGATCGACGTTGCTTCGGAGCCCTACCCGAACCGCTGGACGCACCACGTCCTCATTTCCGATCCGGAGGAGATTGACGAGGAACTGATGGGCTGGGTGAAGGAAGCCGCCGCTTTTTCCGCCCGCAAGCGCCGGTGAATACACCGGCAGATCAGTTTGACATGGAAAATCTTGCGGAGGTGAAGTGACTATGATATCAGAAAAAAACTGCGGACTAAATCGTGACACGATCAAGTATATTGCGATGCTTACGATGCTGCTGAACCATCTTTCGACGATCTTTTTAGACCGTGGGACATTTCTGGGGGAGCTGTTCCTGGATGTGGGCTATTTTACGGCGCCTGTCATGTGCTGGTTTTTAGCGGAGGGATACCAATACACCCGCTCCAAAAAGAACTATGCGGTCCGGCTCTTTCTGTTTGCTCTTTTATCTGAAATCCCATTCTGCCTTGCGTTTTCCTCTGAGGGCGAGTTCCGATTTGTGGGATTGAACATGCTGTTTACATTATTTTTCTGCTTTTTAATTCTGGCTGCAGAAGAAAAAATTGCAAATCACTTTTTCAGGCTGCTCATACAGATACTGCTTGTTCTGGCTACCGTGATATGCGACTGGCCTCTCCTGGCCGCGATTTATACGATCATGTTTTCCCATGCGCGGCAGTCGAAGAAAAAGGCTGCGGTTTCTTTTGGAGTTGCCGCATTGATCTTCGCAGGCTTCAAGTATGGAAACAACAGCTTTTTGTATCCGGCTGCCGAGGCGGTTTTGCGGACATTTTGCTCCAGTCTGGGCGTGATCGCCGCCGGGGTTGTACTGCTGTGCTTTTACAATGGAAAACGCGCGGAACGAGGACGCACATTTTCAAAATGGTTCTTTTATCTGTTTTACCCTGTGCATCTGCTGATTTTAGCGCTGATCAAACTCTGTTTCGCAGGCTGAAAAAGGTTAGGAAATGGACTCTTCTTCCGATATATAAGTATACACGAAACCACTCAGAGCCAGGAAGCCTCATCTGAAAACGCAGGCTTTCATTACTTTTGCGCCGCCTGCTTGGCGGAGGAATGGAGAGGACTATGCAGAGAACGATTGACTATACTTATTTACTGCAGAATATGCTCGGGACGCCGAAGACAAATCTGGTAAATAACATCCAGCTTTCCCAGATCAACAGCAAGCCGGTTCAGGCACAGCTCAAGGCTGCGGGCATTGATACCAACAGCAAGCAGTACAAAGCCGTGATGAGCCAGATGATGAAGGACGGAAACGGCGCAATGTTTACCAATGTCCACGCGATCAAGAACCTGATGCGCCAGTATGACAAGAACGGCGACTGGATCGATCCGACCACAGGCCTGACCGGACTGCTTCTGACGGATGAAAATATCAACAGCCGGAAGCGCGTCATCCCCATACCGGAGAGCAGCCGGGAGGAGATGTTTGAGTCCACGAAGCGGGAATTTCTGCGGGAAAACGGTGTGCATAACGGGGACACCACAAGGCGGTCGGAGGTGTATACGAACCTGTACCGGAAGATGAAAAAGGATGACCGCCTGGCAGCGGGCTGGACCATGCAGCAGTTTGAACGTCAGTGCAGCCGCGTCTTTGTCGCGGCGGTAAAGGCGGCGGATCCGACCTGGACAGCAGGAAAGCAGATTCCGGCCGGCGCATTGGACGGCATCACGCGACAGGACGTGGAGAATGCCCTGAGATCTGTGGATACGAAAGTATAAGCTGCAATGCAGATTCATCAGCATCAGACGTTTCAATCTCCAGAAATATACCCATTGTTACAGTTCACGGCCTGACCGGCCGCAAACTGTAACGCATACAGCCAGTAACTACCCATTCACATCAAAATTCCTCCCGTTCAGCCAATCGGCTTGTATCCGTATCTTTTTTTTATTATAATAAAATAAAAACCGTAACGGTTCAGAACAGAATAACGTATTCGTCACGTACAAATAAGCGGAGGTATTTTCCAATGATCCGAATTGCGATCTGCGAGGACGAGCAGACTCTGTCAGCCCGGCTGTCCGGCTGGGTATCGTCGATTTTAGACAGACATTCCATAGCATATAGCATAGAAACCTACCAAAACGGCAGTGCCCTTTTGGTGCGGGAACCCTATGACATCCTGCTGCTGGACATCGAGATGGAACCCATGAACGGTCTGGAGCTGGCTGGGAAGCTGCGCGCGCGGGGGGATGAGAGCCGCCTGGTATTCATCACGGCGCACGCACAGTACGCGGTTGACGCATACGATGTACACCCGTTTCATTATCTGATAAAACCTGTAGATATCGAAAAGCTGGAGAAGATACTCCTGCAGCTTCACGCTTCCCTATGCGAAGAGCGCAGCCGCGCGGTCATCGTCCGTCAGGGAACGGCTGTCCGGCGGGTTCCCCTGGAGCAGATCCTGTATTTAGAAGTCCTGGACCGAAAGATCTATCTGCACACTTCGGAAGAAACCGTCCCGTTTTACGGAAAGCTGGAAGACCTGGAACCGGCGCTGACCAGCCCGTCGCCGGCATCCGGCTCCACAGCCTTTACACTGCAGTACAGCAAAGCGCCGAATACTGCAGAAGCAATACCGCAACCAGGCAGTACGGTATCCGGCTTTGCGGCTTCCGCGAAGCACGCATCCTCAAAGGCCGCCGCGGTTCCCGCTCTCCCCGGAACATTTTTCCGATGCCATCGCAGCTACATTGTAAATCTGCGCCATGTCCAGTATTATGACAAAAACGAGATCCGCTTGGACAGCGAGGAACGCATCCCCTTATCCAAGCGCAGATACAAATCTTTCGGTCTGGCGTTTATGCATTATTTAAAAGAAAGCGGTGATGTACTTTGAGCGCATGGATCTGGCCTCTCGCCTGGACTTACTCATTGGGACTCCTGGATATTTTTCTGGAATACCGTTTCCTGAAAAATATGTTCGGCGCGAAATACCGTTTTGCATTTGTGTGGCTTTACCTGGGTTCGTTCCTTTACGGTCATTTGAATCAGACCTTTGTGCTGGCGGGCACCACCCTGGAAAATTTCATTTATCTTTCTCTCTGCGGGCTTGTGCTGAATATGCTGCTGTTCCATGGGAATACGGTCAAAAAGATTTTTTTCACGATATGGATGTACTGTGCTCCGGAGCTGGCGTTCTGCGCGATCTTTCCATTGCTCCACGCGGCGGCGGTGATAAACGGAGCAGGGTATTGTTCGGACGCGGCATTGGATTTTGCCGGCTTTGCCGCCCGCCTGGCGCAGTACCTGATGATGGAAATCCTGCTGCGGAGGATCCACCTGCTCCGCCGGGATTTTTCAGAGCGGGATGCTTTTTACCTCATGTATATCATCCTATTCATCTATGCGGCGGTAATCATGATACTGGATATATTTACCGGAATCGGGGAATGGAAGGAAGGAACCCTTTTACCGACGGCGGTGTGCTGCAGCCTGATCGCCGCGGCAGGGACGGGTCTCCATCTGTTCTGCGTCATTATGCTGGAACGCCGCCTTCTGGAACGGCTGGCACAGCAGCAATATGAAATGCTGAGCCGGCATCTGGAGAACTCCGGGGAACAGTACGACCAGATGATCAAAATGAGGCACGACATGAAAAATCATGGGCTATGTCTTGCGCAGCTTCTGGAAGACGGAAAAGCAGAGGAAGCGCTGCATTACCTCACGGAGCTGGACATCCGGATGGAGGAGGGAGAAGCCCTTGTGCGGACCGGATCCGTTTATGCGGACGCGCTGCTGAATCCCAAATACCGCCAGGCACGGAAGCTGGGAATCGACATTTCCATCCGAATGTCCGTGCCGGGGGAGGAGCAGATCCGGGCCGCGGATCTCTGCTGCATTCTGGCAAACGCACTGGATAACGCGGTGGAAGCCTGCCAGCGCGGGATCCGGGCGGGAGCGCCTGCCGGATGGATCCGAATGCGGTCGCAGATGCATCCCAACTACTGGGTGCTGGAGATCCGCAACAGCATCCACGAACCGGTGCCTGTGGAGCACGGAAAAATACGGTCCTCCAAGCGGCTGCACTTCACGCGCAGGCCGGTGTATGGGGTGGGTCTGCAGAACATCAGGGAGGCTGTGGAGCGGTATGAGGGCGTGATGGAAGTAGAGAGCGGGACGGAATTTTCGCTGAATATCATGCTGCCTGTGTAACGGTTAAATTTTATATCGTGTAATTGCTTTCCAATTCTTTGGAAAACCCATCATATCAAGCAAAAGAGATTCGCTGATTCTTTGGCTGCCCTTTAGATATTTTTCGATCTGTATGATCAATTGCCTTTTAAATATTGCCCCAGTTCGTGTTCATTTACATGTGAAAAGCAGCGGCTGATTTTTCCTTGAATCTGTGTATTCCCTGTTGATTCTTGCGTGAGCAGTTATAGTTTAAAACATTCAGATAGCTGCTCTGCAATTCACCGTGTTGTTCGCAAAATGCATAGGATAGCAGGCTTCGTACTTTCATTTCAATCTGGCAAAGATATTTGAGAAAAAGTTCACGAAGTTGATCATCAAACTGATACAACGCATATACATCCTCAAATGTGGTGTTTTTTATATAGACACGGGTCATTTTATCACGGAATGGATGCTTATATCCTCCGATCAAATTGAAATATCCTAAATCTTGCAGCTTTTCCTATACGATAGTAATAAAAAAAGAGGGCCCGCAGGTCCTCTCTCGGTCTCAGTCCTCGCAAGTATCTGAAACCTAATCGCTGATTGTATTTTACTACTCAGCCTATGCTCTGCCAAGAACAAACTGCATTTTGCATATGATCTTGAACATGAGTGAAATGGCTGTGGATAGTTAACAATCAATATTTAACTTTTTGATGATTTCTATCTTTTCCCATGTCAGGTCAATCCATCTCACTGCCCCGCTACCTCATTCAAAAATGTCTGTACAAATGGAAGCGCGGCCCCAATCGTGACATTATGCCGGGGCATCTTGCTGATACGGAGAAAATCCTGGGCCTCTGCAAACGGCGTCAGCTTCCGGATCCTTTCATACAGCGCTTCCAGATCTTCCTCCCGCAGATACTGCGCCAGATATCCCCCCAGGATAAAATCCGTATCATAGATCAGATGGAGCAGGTTCACCGCCTGCGCCAGATTGTCAAGAAATCCGTCCCACCGTTCCAGGAAGGAAGGCTCCTTTCTTCTGACCCCTTCAAAAAATTCATCCGGACTTTCCGGGCCTCTTAAAAGCGCGCTCAGAGAACAGAGCGTATCCATACACCCCCGTCTGCCGCAGTAGCAGAGCGCCCCGCCGGGATCGAGCTGAATGTGCTCGATGGTGGAGTTGTGCCCGTGCTTCCCGGTCAGAATTTCTCCTTTGGAAATGATCGCCGCTCCGAGATGTCTGCTCAGAGAGAGGTAAAACGCGTCTGTCAGCTCCCGCGACACCCACATTTCCGATACGGCAGCGCTGTCCGCGTCGTGGATAAATGCGCAGGGATAAGGAAGATATCGTGTAAAGTTCTCAATAGAAAGCCCGGTGCAGGAGAGAATCTCACCGTACAGGACAGTCTGCCGGTCCGGAGAGATCAATGCCTGCATGGCAAATCCGATCCCAAGGAGCTGTTCATCCGCCGCACCGATGGAATCCTTAAATTCCAGTATTTTATCACATACCGTCTTAAAATAAGACTCTTCATATTCATACGTAATCTCATAAACGGTCCGGTCAAGCTTTTCACCGTACAGATCGACCGCGATCATCTTCACTTCTTCTTTCAAGATTTCCACACCAATGCTGACCCGGTAGTCAGCCGTAATGGAATAGGCGGCGGCCTTTCTTCCTACATATTCGGTATCGATCTGACCGCTCTTGCAGATCAGCCCTTCCTGCTCCATGGCATTCAGGTTGGTCGTGACCGTTGGCCGGCTCAGCCGCAGGTCATAGGAAATGTCCTGCTGAGATACCTTATGATTCTGATAAATATAATGATAGATCAGGCTTCGGTTGTTCTGCTTGATCTGATTGGGGGTAATGCTCTTTTTCATGATGGAACCTCTAAACAATAATTAACTGTACGGTTGAATGATCTAAAGATCATCCAACCTGCGCATCCATTCGCAAAATCCGTGCTATCGCACTTTTGCGTCTGCTGATGCAGCCGCATTTTGCTCATTCATGCGTAGGTTGCTGATCCCAAATATCGGTTTTATTGCAATGAATTGCATAAAACCGATATTTCGAACCGCAACCGTACAGTTGAAAAATAATACAGATCGGTTATAAATTTAATTTGTAAACCGATTTAACAAAATAACATTATAGCACAGAATGATATAAAAAAGCTACTGTGCATCTTGCATAATTTTAGGGTCAAAAAGTTGTGAACTATCACGAGTTGACTTTTGGAAATTTGAGGATTATTATGTAACTACAATTTGATAAATCATTTTACAAAATTAATTAAAAGAAAAGGAGAAGAATCATGGGAATTATTGAAAAAATGAAACTGGACGGGAAAAAAGGATTTGTAACAGGAGCGGCAAGAGGGATTGGAAAGAGTACGGCAACGGCATTTGCAGAAGCAGGCGCAGACGTGGCGATCGTGGATCTGGATATTGCGGAGGCAGAAAAGACCGCAGCAGAGCTGGCGGAAAAGACGGGCCGTAAGGTCATCGCGATCCGCACGGACTGCACGGATCCGGAGCAGGTGGACGCCATGGTAGAGCAGGTTGCGCGGGAATTGGGAGGACTGGATTTCTGCCACAACAATGCGGGCATCTGTATCAACGCGCCGGCGGAGGAAATGACCTATGCGCAGTGGAGCAAGGTGATCAACATCAACCTGAACGGAATCTTCCTGACCGATATCGCGGCAGGAAAATACATGCTGGCTCATGGCGGCGGCTCCATCATCAATACGGCGTCTATGTCCGCCCATATCGTCAATGTACCTCAGCCCCAGTGTGCGTATAACGCATCCAAGGCAGCAGTGATCCAGCTGACAAAATCCCTTGCCATTGAATGGGCGAAGCGGGGCGTGCGGGTCAACAGCATCAGCCCGGGATACATCGGGACAGAGCTGACCCTGAACTCACCGACCCTGATCCCTCTGATCGAAAAGTGGAATGAGATGGCGCCCCTGGGAAGGCTGGGAACTCCGGATGAACTGCAGTCCATCTGCGTATACCTGGCAGGCGACACCAGCACCTTTACAACCGGCTCTGATTTCGTGATCGACGGAGCGTTCACCTGCTTCTAAATACGAAGGAGTGATATGGATTTCCGGAAGCGGACGGCAGAACAGAAGCGGACGGGCAACGGGCATGCAGTACATCCGCTTCCGGAATCATATATTGGAAAGTGAGGAAAACATGGATAAAAAAGAAATGATCATTCGCGGAAAAACCGCATTGGGCATTGAACTGGGCTCTACCAGGATCAAAGGTGTCCTGATAGACCTGCAGGGAAATGTCCTTGCGGTCGGCATCCACGACTGGGAAAATTCCTTCATCGACAACATCTGGACTTACAGCCTGGAAGAGATTCACGCAGGGGCGCGAAAATGCTACAGCTCTTTACGGAAAGCTGTAGAAGACGCATACGGTGTTGTCCCGGAGACATACGGCGCCATTGGAGTCAGCGCCATGATGCACGGGTACATGGCTCTGGATAAGGACGGGAATCAGATCGCGCCCTTCCAGACCTGGAGAAATACCAATACACAGCAGGCGGCGGACGAGCTGACAGAGCTGTTTGATTTTAACATCCCGCTTCGCTGGAGTGTGGCCCATCTGTACCAGAGGATCCTAGATGGAGAAGAGCATGTGAAAGCTCTGGATTATGTAGGAACCTTAAGCGCCTACATCCATTGGAAACTGACAGGGAAAAAAGTGATCGGCATCGGCGACGCGTCCGGAATGTTCCCGATCGATTCAGATACCCGCACATATGACAACTCCATGGTGGAAAAATTCAATCGGCTGGTGGAGCCGCACGGGTATTCCTGGAAGCTTGAGGACATTTTCCCAAAAGTCCTCGTTGCCGGAGAAAATGCCGGAGAGCTGACAGAAGAGGGCGCCGCGTTCTTAGATGAATCCGGTAGCTTAAAGGCAGGGATTATGCTGTGCCCGCCGGAAGGAGATGCCGGAACAGGTATGACAGCGACCAACTCTGTTGCGCCCCGTACCGGAAATGTATCCGCAGGCACCAGTACATTTGCCATGATCGTATTGGAAAAGAAGCTTCGCAAAGTATACCGCGAGATTGATATGGTCACCACTCCCACCGGATTTCCCTGTGCCATGTCCCATGCGAATAACGGCACATCCGACTTAAATGCCTGGGTAGGACTGTTCGGGGAATTTGCGGAGCTGATGGGGATCCAGACAAGCACCAGAGAGCTGTTTGAAAAGCTGTACACGGAATCCCTGAAAGGAGACCCGATCTGCGGCGGGCTTCTGGCCTACGGCTATTATTCCGGAGAAAATATCACCATGCTGAATGAAGGAAGGCTGGCATTCCTACGTACCGCGGAAAGCAATTTTAACCTGGCGAACTTTATGAGGGTTCATCTGTACACCTCGCTGGGAGCCGTAAAAATGGGCCTGGATATCCTGATGGAGGATGAAAAGGTCAAGGTGGAACGGATCATGGGCCACGGCGGATTTTTTAAGACAAAAGGAGTCGGCCAGCGGTATCTGGCGGCAGCGGTAGGCGCCCCGGTCACGGTGATGGATACGGCAAGCGAAGGCGGCGCCTGGGGGATCGCTCTGCTGGCGGCATACCTGGCGGATAAAAGACCCGGAGAAAAGCTGGAGGATTACCTGGAAAACCGGATTTTCAAGGAATTGTCCGGAGAAACGATAGCACCGTATGCAAGAGACGCGGCAGGCTTTGAGCTCTTTATGGAACGGTACAAAGCGGGGCTTGCGGTGGAGAAGGCAGCCATCGAAGCTATAGACTGGTAAGCCATTACAAAACAGGAGGAAAAACCATGGGAAAATGGGGAAAGCGTATTGGATACGGTATCGGGGATCTGGGGTGTAATCTGGTGTTCAGCACCATGGCCTCGTATCTGATGGTATTTTATACGGATGTATTTGGGATTTCGGCAGCAGCGGCGGGCACGATGATGCTCGTTACAAAATTTATAGATGCATTTACAGACACCGGTATGGGCCTGATCGTGGACCGGACTCATACAAAATGGGGACAGGGAAGGCCGTACTTTCTGTTTGGGGCAGTGCCCTTTGCAATATTTACATTTATGACCTTTCTGATCCCGGACTTCGGGAGCAGCGGAAAATTGATCTGGGCCTATGTGACCTACTGTCTGCTCTGTACTGCGTACACGGTGGTCAATATCCCGCTGAATACTATCGTGCCGAGGCTGACTTCGGATATCCATGAAAGGGATATTCTGGTATCCACAAGAATGGTGTGCGCCATGCTGGGAACTGCGGTGGTCATGACCATCACTGCCCCGCTGGTAGAATTTTTTGGAAATGGAGACCAGGCCAGGGGATATCTGGTAACAATGACTGTCTACGGGATTGCTGCAATGTGCATTTTCTTCATGACCTTTGCAAGCACAAAGGAGGTGGTTCCGCCGACTGTTACCCAGCAGCATTCCTCCCTGAAAGAAGATTTCAAAGGCTTGACCGGGCAGGCGTGGATCCTGTTTTTACTGAACCTGTTTTACTTCTCGCTCTATGTAGTCAGGAGCACCACAGTGATCTACTATTTCCAGTATAACCTGAACCGTCCGGAATGGCTGTCCCTGGTGGGCATCCTGGGAATCCTCTCGGGCCTGCCCATGCTGCTGGTCCTTCCGGCTCTGGAAAAGCGGTTCAGCAAACGGAACCTGATGTTTTTCAGTATTTTTCTGTACATTGCAGGCGACATGCTGATCTTCGCGGGAAGAAATTCTGCTGCCTGCCTGCTGATCGGACTGGTGATCACCGGGCTTGGGATCTACGGCATTTTCGGGATCACATTTGCCATGCAGCCGGACGTGATCGACTACTCGGAGTATCAAAAGAACGCCAGTGTTGCGGGACTGATCGCCGCCTTCCAGGGATTTTTTGTGAAGGGCGGAATGGGGCTGACCAGCTTTGTTATCGGGGCATTTCTGGATAAGGGCGGCTATGTCGCGAATGCGGTCCAGACGGAAAAGGCGCTCTCATACATCGAAATCTGTTTTATCTGGATTCCGATCGTCCTGTGCGTGCTGATCGCGGTGCTTACATATTACTATAAGCTGGACGGCCTGCGGGATGAAATGACACGGGAACTGGAATCACGGCGGGAAAAAGCGCGTTAAATAAATCAATGCGGCTATGGGAAAGTTCTGGATTTTTGTGTGGCTGTTTGTTATAGTTAGAATGTACGAAGTGCTGTGATATGAGAGAACTCAGTGAAATATATGGAGGAAAGACAAAATGGACCATGCAGGCGCGATTTTCGATATGGACGGAGTGCTGTTTGACACGGAACGGGTCTATCAGCAGACCTGGCATGAACTGGCCGGAGAACGGCAGATCAATCTTGGCAGCGGATTTTTAAAGGCGATCACAGGCACGAATGGGGAACGTATGCGCAGGGTAGTGGAGGAATACTATCAGGTTTCGGACGGACTTGCCGTGATGGAAGAATGCATGAAAAGAATGCGTGAAAAGCTGGCGGCCCACATTCCTGTCAAGGACGGGGTGCCTGAGATCCTACATTTTTTCCGGGAGCAGGGCGTGCGCATGGCGGTGGCCAGCAGCAGCCTCCCCGGGCAGATCGAAGCCAACCTGCGGGGAGCGGGGATCCGGGATTACTTCGATGCAGTGGTCAGCGGGACGGAGGTGGAGTGCGGAAAGCCGGCTCCGGATATCTTCCTGCGCGCGGCGGAACGGATCGGGTGCAGAGCAGAGGACTGCTTTGCATTCGAGGACAGCGAAAACGGAGTCCGGGCAGGACACGCGGCAGGCTGCATCACGGTCATGGTTCCCGACATGATCGACCCCTCCGAAACGATCCGGCCATATTGCGCCTGGATCTGCAGAGATTTTTTTGAAGTACGCGGGAAAATAGACAGGATCCGCAGTCATTTCTCCGTATAGTTACAGGTCACACCTTGACCAGGCGTGCCCTGTAACTCAGGCCGTCATTTAAAATTGCCTACGGCAATGGACGGCCTGAATCCCAGCTTTTATGTGCATCCTCCTGACCAATCAGCGTAGTGATTGGTCAGTGTGTGACATGTAACTCCGTATAACCAAAAAATGAAGAGAAACCAGAATATTCCTTGACAACTTGTACTGCATTTGCTAGTATTAGTCTAAAGAAATATTCGACTGGGTTGTTACTCAAGGCAGGCAAAACCAGATTTTAAAGAGATAAATTTGTTTTATGTCTTTAAAATCTGGTTTTATTTTTCCTAAAAAGCGACGGTGCAAAGAACCATCGGAATCGTTTGGGGATGAGGGAAGAATGAGAGGGAAGGATCATGAAAAACTGGATCAAAAAGCACCCGCGGGCGGCATTTTGGACAGGGGCGGTTTTATTTTGCCTGATGTTTCTGATGTACTGGATGCGGCAGAACAGTATCGCGGCAGCGGTGGAAGGAACGCTGACGGATGAGCCCAGGGATGGCGCCTCGGTCATCTCTGATTTTTATACGATGCAGCTCACCGGAAAAGAGGCGGAGGCATACGGACTGCTCCGGGAACGGCTGGATCAAAAGCAGGGCGGCATCGTGGAGTTTCCCGAGAAGCTCAGCGGCGAAGAATATCTGCGCGTGACAACGGCCCTGGAGGATGAGGGTTACGATTATTTTTACGGATTTGTGGATATCCCCATGACGGAAAATGGTGTTTACGTCAAACATGGCGGGACAGACCTGGCGAATGTCACGGAAAAAAAGATTGCCAAGGCGATCCTCTTCCTCTCCTGCGCGGAGGGGATCCAGATGTCCGGGGAATATGCGGACGATGGCAGGGTCATGAACCTGGAAGAGGTGGGGCAGGCTCTGGCGGTGAACGAGAAGGCAGAGGAGGAAAAGATCGAAGAGATCCGGCAGCAGACAGAGGAGATCCTTTCCAAGGCGATGGAAGATCTCCCGGAAGAATACGGGGAAAAGCGGACCGCCGATTATTTTCTGGACTGGCTGGATGAAAACCTGACCGTTACCTCCGGGACAGACGGGGAAACGGCCAGCTATTCCGGGATGAAGGATGTATTCGAGGGCATTTACATATACAATAATCTGTCTGCGGTCACAAGGGACAAGGCGACGGCGCTTGGATCCGCGAAAATATTGTCGGAGCTTTTCAACCGTGCCGGGATGGAATCCCACATTGTGCGGGGAATCTGGGGCAGAAGCCAGTTCCGCCAGGAGGGATATGTGCTCACGGCTGTGGAGATGAACGGACAGACCATTTATATCGATGCCAGCGGCGCAAAGAGAGGGGAGCTGGGCGATCAGCGTTATCTGAGGGAGCAGGAGGCGAAAAACCATATGAAATTCGTGGAATATTTCGACTATACCCCCTGATGCGGGCGGATGGCCATAGCAGGATGCCCCTGGGCGAGCTCCGTGAAAACGCGAATGGCTATAATGGGATTTTGTTGAAATGAAAATTTGTAATAATTGCACAAAGCATTAAGAAAATATAAAAAGAATAATTAAAAAATAAAGCAAAAATAACCAAAAGATAAATAAAAAATAAAAAAAGATTGACATTCTGCACAAAGGTGTTATAATAGACTAAGAAATTAAACATAGACAGCAGATGGATTGTTACTGTTTGGCAGGCAAAACCAGATTTTATAAACGAGGATTTCAGGGCGTTTTATAAAATCTGGTTTTTTTGTTTCCTGAGAGCATCTGTGGTCTATTCAAATTCATAGAAAGGTTCAGAGCCGTGGTCTGTTTTTGCTTGGTGGTTTTACAAGGGGGAGCAAGGAGCGCATGATTATTGAAAAGATTATAAATAACAATATTATTTCGTCCTATGACGATACGGGGACAGAGCTGGTGATCATGGGGCGCGGGATTGGGTTCGGCACGAAGCCGGGAAAGAAAGTGCCGGAGTCCAAGATCGAAAAGGTCTTTGAGATTAAAAGCGCGAGCGTGGCGAAAAAGCTGAAAGAGCTGCTTGCCAATATGCCGATGGAGCATGTGGAAATATCCAACGATATCATTTCCTATGCGAAGAACAATTTAAAGCTGAAGCTGAACCAGAGCATTTATGTCACACTTACGGATCACATTAATTTTACACTGGAAAGGTATATGCAGAAAATTCAGCCGAAAAACGCGCTGCTGTGGGAGATTAAGCGTTTTTACCCGCAGGAGTTTCAGCTCGGGCAGTATGCGGTACAGCTGATCGGATTGAAGCTGGGGATCCACCTTCCGGAGGATGAAGCGGGATTTATCGCGCTGCATTTTGTTAATGCGGAATATGGTACGGATATTCGGGACGCCCTGAAATTTCCGAACCTTTTGAAAGAAATCCTGGATATCGTGAAAGCAGAAATGAACATTGAGCTGGACGAGGATTCCCTCCATTATGAGCGGTTTGTTACACATGTCAAGTTTTTACTGCAGCGTATCTACAGAAAAGAACTGCTTTCGGACGAGGAGCAGGAGCTTGAGTTCATGATGCGGAAAAAATATCCGAAAGAATATATCTGCAGTGAGATGGTGGCAGAATATATAGAAAAGGCAACAGGCAGTAAAATATCCGGTGAGGAGGTCATGTACCTGTCCATCCATATCCGGAGGGTTACAATGTCAGAAGAAGAGGAGGAAAAAGATGTTTGATTTTTTGAAGAAGAAAACAGAGACATTTACACTTGGGGCGCCTGTAAAAGGAAAAGCAGTTCCTCTGCAGGAGGTCAATGACCCCACGTTCAGCGACGGGCTGCTGGGAAAAGGCGTGGCAGTCGTTCCGGCTGAGGGAAAGGTATTTGCTCCGGCAGACGGCGAGATCGCGATAGTATTCGAGACGCTGCATGCGGTGAGTATGAACGCTGATTTCGGGGCGGAGATTTTGATCCATGTGGGGCTGGACACCGTTACAATGAAGGGCGAAGGCTTTACGGGCCATGTGAAGGCCGGGGATAAGGTGAAAAAAGGAGACCTTCTCCTGGAAATGGATCTGGAAAAGATTCAAGCAGCCGGATACGATACGGTGACGCCCATGCTGATCTGCAATACGGATGCATACGCAGATGTGGAAGGGCTTTCCGGAAAGGATGTGAATCCGGGAGACGACATTCTTGTGATCAAGAAGAATTAATATAAGAACTGTCCAGAAGAGGACAGAGGCATGGTATTTTTGCCGGCGGAAATGCCGGTATAAAATAGATAAAGGGATTTCATAAGGAATATGAGGTAGAAGGAGGATAATGTATGAAGTATTTACAGAGATTAGGAAAATCCTTGATGCTCCCGGTAGCGTGTCTCCCGGTAGCGGCGATCCTGCAGGGGTTTGGTTACTGGATCGACCCCACAGGCTGGGGCGCAAACAGTGTGATTGCGGCATTCCTGCTGAAAGCCGGCGGTGTATTGATTGACCAGATGGCAATCCTGTTCGCGATCGGTGTCGCGGTAGGTATGGCGGATGACAATGACGGAACAGCAGGTCTTGCAGGTCTCGTATCCTGGCTGATGGTTACGACGATCCTGTCACCGGGCGTGATCTCGATGCTGACCAAGGTAGCGGTAGAGGAAGTCGATCCGGCATTTTCCAAGACTCAGACACAGTTTATCGGTATCATGTGCGGCTTGATCGCGGCATCATGCTACAATAAGTTCAAGAGCACGAAGCTTCCGGACGCGTTTTCATTCTTCAGCGGAAAGCGCTGTGTGGCGATCATAACATCGGCAGTGTCCATTTTTGCTTCATTGATTCTGTTCTTTGTATGGCCGGTCATTTACAATGCGCTGATCGCGTTCGGTGAATTTATCATGAGCCTGGGAGCAGTAGGCGCAGGTCTGTACGGATTCTTCAACAGACTGTTGATTCCATTCGGTCTGCACCATGCGCTGAACTCCGTATTCTGGTTTGACGTGGCGGGCATCAACGACATCGGCAAGTTCTGGGGAAGCATCGAAGGCGGTGTGATCGGACAGACAGGTATGTATATGTCCGGTTTCTTCCCGGTTATGATGTTTGGTCTTCCGGCAGCGGCACTGGCAATGTATCATACAGCAAAAGACAGCAAGAAGCAGATCGCTGCAGGTTTGTTATTCTCCGCGGCGCTGGCATCGTTCTTTAACGGCGTTACGGAACCGTTGGAATTTTCCTTCATGTTCCTTGCACCGGTTCTGTATTTGATCCATGCTGTATTGACAGGTATTTCCCTGGCAGTTGTATCTCTGCTTCCGGCACGCGCGGGCTTTAACTTCAGTGCAGGTCTGATTGACTGGATTTTGAGCTTTAAGGCTCCGTTCGCTGTAAATCCGCTGTTACTGCCGGCAATCGGCCTGGTAGTTGCTGTGATTTACTATGTACTGTTCCGGATCGTGATCGTGAAGTTTGACCTGAAGACACCCGGAAGAGAAGAAGATGATGACGAGACAGCCGTTCAGCTTGCAAACGACGATTTTACAGAAGTAGCAAGGATCGTCCTGGAAGGCGTAGGCGGAAAAGGCAATGTAGCCAGCATTGATAACTGTATCACAAGACTTCGTCTGGAAATCAAAGACTACACGGCAGTGGACGAAAAGAAGATCAAATCCGCAGGTGTAGCAGGAGTGATCCGGCCGAGCAAGACAGCGGTACAGGTTATCATCGGTACGAAGGTACAGTTCGTAGCAGACGAATTTAAGAAGCTTTGCAAATAAAACAGTATCATTTCACTAAGAATCCCTTTTTCAAAAAAGGCCGCGCGAGAGCGCGGTCTTTTTTGGTTGACATCTGTACACCGCGAATGTAGGATATAGGATATGGAAGACGGCGGACAGCCGTTTGCGGTGCAGGCCGTTTCAAGAGGTATACCCAAGGGCACCCCATCATGGCCATTCGGCCGTTTTACAAGGTATACCCAAGGGCACCCCATCATGGCCATTCGGCCGTTTCAAGAGGTATAGCTCCTTACATTTCGGAGGGAAAAGCATGGAGAGAAAAAAGAGAACGAAGCGGAAAAACAGAGGGAAAAGGTTTTCGCGTGCCGCTGCCATCGGACTGACGTTTGCCGTAACAGGCATTGCGGCCTGCGCGGGTGTATATTTCGTAAAAAAGGACGGCAGGGAGACTCCGGAGGAGCTCCTTAGCCGATATATGGCTCTGATCGGGAAGCAGGATTATGAGGGAATGTATGAGATGACAGACCCTGAAAATTCCGCATATAAGGATCAGGAAGCTTTTATTCAGCGCAATTCCGCAATTTATGAAGGCATAGAAGCTGAAAACATCCAGGTTGAGATCCAGGATTATGACGGGGAAAAGAATGCGGTCATGTACGAGATGTCCCTGGATACGGCTGCGGGTAAGATCCGCTTTGAAAATGAAATGCACTTTACGGATACAGAGGACGGATATCAGATCCTCTGGCACGACGGTCTGATCTTCCCGGGACTTTCGGATTCGGACAAGGTGCGGATCGATACTGCTCCTGCGGCGCGGGGAAAGATCTTTGACCGCAATGACCGGATGCTTGCAGGGCCGGGAACCGCGTCGTCGGTGGGCATCGTGCCGGGGAAGCTGGAAAATGAAGAGAGCGCCCTGCGGCAGCTATCCGAGCTTCTGGATACCGATCCGGAGACGATCCAAAACCGCCTGGGAGCGGCCTGGGTAAAGGAGGATTCCTTTGTTCCTGTCAAAACCATCCCGAAGGTCAGCGAGCTTGACCTGATGGCCCTGGAGCCAGACGAAAAGGCGCTTCAGGAAAAGGCGCGGCAGGATGCTCTGCTTGCGGTCCCGGGGGTGATGATCACTGATACGGAGGTGCGGACATACCCCTTTGGCCCCGCCGCCGGACATCTGACAGGCTATGTGGGCAATGTGACTGCCGAGGATCTGGAGGAGCATGCGGGCGAGGGCTACAATGAAAACAGTGTGATCGGCAGGAGCGGGCTGGAAGGATTGTTTGAAAAGGAGTTAAAAGGCCGGGACGGATGCAGCATTTATATAGAAGACAAGGACGGCGCGCAGAAGTCCGTGCTGGCAAGCCGCCCGGTGGAGCATGGCCGGGACATCACCCTGACCATCGACGCGCATCTCCAGGAATCTTTGTACCGGCAGTTCCAGGAGGATCCGGGCTGTTCCGCTGCCATGAATCCGTATACCGGGGAGGTTCTGGCGCTGGTGAGTACACCGTCCTTCGACAGCAATGATTTTATTCTGGGACTGTCGGACGCGCAGTGGAACGCGCTCAACGAAGAAGAACGGAAACCGCTGCTGAACCGTTTCCGGCAGGTCTGGTGTCCCGGCTCCACGTTCAAACCGGTCATTGCGGCCATCGGCTTGAAGTCCGGTACGGTGGATCCGCAGGAGGATTTTGGAAATGTAGGGCTGAGCTGGCAGAAGGATACTTCCTGGGGGGACTATTTTGTGACGACCCTTCATGCATACGAACCGGTGACCATGGAAAACGCGCTGATCTATTCGGACAACATTTATTTTGCCAAGGCCGCTTTGAAGATCAGCGCCCAGACACTGGAAGCTTCCTTGAAGGAGCTGGGATTCGGCGAGGAGCTGCCTTTCGAGATCGTGATGCCTTCTTCGCGGTTTTCCAATACGGAGCATATTGAGAGTGAGATCCAGCTGGCGGACAGCGGCTACGGACAGGGGCAGATCCTGGTCAATCCGCTGCACCTGGCCAGTCTGTATACGGCATTTTGCAATGGAGGAAATGCGTTGAAGCCATATCTGGCGCGCAGCGGGGAAAGCGGGACGGAGTTCTGGCTGCCCGGGATTTTTCCGGCGGATACTGCGGCGCAGGTTCTGGAGGGTATGAAAAAGGCCGTGAACAGCCCCGAGGGAACAGGCTATGCGGCGCATCGGGAGGACATTGTGCTGGCCGGAAAAACCGGGACCGCGGAGATCAAGGCGTCCGTGGAAGATACCGAAGGGACGGAGATCGGATGGTTTGCGGTATTGACCGCCGAAAAGGAGGCCAGGACTCCGGTTCTGATCGTGAGCATGGTGGAAAATGTGAAAGAGATTGGCGGCAGCGGGTATGTGGTCAATAAAGATAAGATTGTATTGGATGAATATTTGGGGAGCGGGCAGTAGTAAGAAGCTGAGGGGATGGTGCCCTTTTTGTAGGAATGCATCAGGGCAGTTCAATAAGACACCATACAGAAAGCCTGCCACTGGCAGCCTTTCTGCATACGATGGTATAAAAAGGGCTGCTGTGCCCGAGTTTTTTCACCTCCGGCGCGGCAGCCCTCAGTTAGCCTTCAGATTTTCTGCAACTCCCTATGCGGCTTACAGCCTTTTTTCCAGAATGCGGAATACGATAATTCCCGTCACATACTGGAAGACAAAAAGCAGAAATACCATTCCGATGATCCAGCTGTCTGTGCGGAAAAGAGCAAGCGCCCAGGCAAGAAAAAGCAAAACAAAAACCATGATCTGATAAGTGATATGGCCGGATTTCATCCGCAGAAACTGCTTCCGCTCATCTATGCTGTTGATGCGGGCTTCTTCTTTTTTGACTTCATATTCCTCGTGCCTCTTCGGACTTTTCCAGTACAGAAGACGGAGAGCATGGACAGCCTCACCGCATGCCAGCCCGAATCCTGCCATAAGGATCAGTTTCGAGTAGTAGCCAAAGTTCGTTGTCAATCCAATTCCGACCAGAATCATTCCGACTGTGAGGCTGATCAAATATGGTCTCAGTTCTTTCTTATTGTTCATATGATTCCCTCCTTCTCTGCGTGCGATCCATGTATCATTTCTTTATGCGATTTTTGAATGGAAAGTACGCTTTACATATTTTTATTATAGCAAATATACATAGAATGTCAAGTAAACTTTCCGGAGAATTATATTTTTTCGTTACTATTCACAGTCGGATAAAAAATGGCAGTCGGGTTCTTCAAGCGAAGCTTGTAAGAAGCCGATTGACAGTTTTTATCTGACTGGAATCAGTCACTTCACCCACATAAGCAAAAAATCAAGATGCGAAGCATCGGCAGACGGCTTTGCCGACTGTTTTTGCGCATGTGAGTGAAATGACTGTGAATAGTAACATTTTTTCATTGATATGGCTGAAAATATATGATAGCCTTAAGTTATACTGAGCGCGGGATAAATCTGCCGTAAGTATAGATAAATGGCAGTAAAAAGCTGCAGAAGCAGATTTTTACCATATGCGGTAAAGGGGAATGTATAGATTATGGCAAGAGGAAAAAGTGAAGAATATATTTTAAAGAGTAAAATAGAACAATTACTCACAAAGGAATATGCATGCGCCACGGAAGAATTACACGGAACAGAGACCATTTTTTCCATCCGTACAGACGCAAAGCAGCCATACATTCAGATCCTGGCATACAGGCATTGCGTCGTGGTCTGCGCCTCCGAAGATCTCCACGGAACAATCAAAGGGCTTTTAGCAGGAAAGAGCCGGGATGAAATCTTCGAGCTGCCCTATGTCTATGGACAGACGATACATTATATCCCGGATCTGAGCCTTGCGAAGGCGCCTCTGACGCCGCCGGACTTCGAGTGCGAATTTCTATTCGAACAGGAGGTCGTATCGCTGCGGGGGCTGACCGGATTTGGAAATTCTCTGGAATTTGAGGCTGACGGCTCTACGCCCACCCGGGCGGTCTGCATCGCAAAGGACAACGGAAAGATCATTGGCGCGGCGGGTGCCGCAGGCTCTTCTGTAGAAGGCTTATGGGAGGTTGGAGTGGATGTGCTGGAAGGCCGCAGAAATGCCGGAGTAGGGACCCGGCTGGTCCGGCGGCTGACCAGGGAACTGCTGGAACGAAATATCCTTCCCTATTACTCTGCGTCCGTAACCAATCTGGGTTCGCAGATGGTCGCATCCCGGTGCGGTTATATCCCGGCCTGGGTGGACACATTCGGAACGACGCTGGACGGAAGCTCCGTATATCACGAGATCGTCAGCGGAATGGAGCTTCCGCGGGGGCTTGCTGAAAAGGAAGCGCGCCGGAACACAGCGAAAGGAATGACAGAATTTATGAAAAAAGTAATCGTGATAGGCTCGCCGGGAGCCGGAAAGAGTACATTTGCCAGGAAACTGCAGAACATCACCGGCCTGCCGCTGTTTTATCTGGACATGATCTACCACAGAGCGGATAAAACTACCTGTTCTGCGGAAGAATTTGATGAAAAGCTAAAGGGGATTCTGGAGCGGGACCAGTGGATCATCGACGGCAACTACGCAAGGACACTGCCTCTGCGCCTGAAACTGTGCGATACTGTATTCTGGCTGGATTACCCGCTGGAGGTATGCCTGCAGGGAATCGAGTCACGCTTCGGCAAGCCGCGCTGTGATATGCCCTGGATCGAGACGGAATGGGATGAAGAGTTTCTCGAATTTGTAAAAAACTTTCACTTGGAATGCCGGCCGGAAATACAGCGCCTTCTTCGGGAATATCCCGAAAAGGAGATCATCATATTTCACTCCAGGGAGGCTGCGGAAGAGTTTTTGGAAAAAGAAAGGGCGTAATTTCATGAAAAAGAGGTTTAACATTGCGGGAACCTGCATTCCGCAAAAACATTACATGGCGGATACATCCGAAAAGCTCAGCCGTATGATCAGACTGATCGAACAGGAATCCTATTTTACGATCAACCGCGCGCGCCAGTATGGAAAGACGACTACACTTATGCTGCTCTGGAGCCGATTGAAAGAAAAATATGTTGTGATCAACATTAGCTTTGAGGGAATGGGAATGGACGCATTCGGATCAGAGGATGCATTTGTCAGGAGATTTTGCGGGCGGGTCGAGAAAAATCTCCGGCTTTCCGGTTACAGCGAAGCGAAGCAGAACATCTGGAAATGCACGGCCGGGAAAGAAAATCTGGATACCCTGCGGGACCGGATCACGGATTTTTGCGGACAGCAGGAAGAAGTCCTTCTATTTATTGACGAAGTAGATAAAAGCTCAGACAACCAGATGTTTTTGAACTTTCTGGGACTTTTAAGGGAATTATATCTGGAGCGCGCCATGGGGACGGTCACCTTTAAAAGTGTGATCCTGGCTGGGGTCTATGATGTGAAAAATCTGAAATTGAAATTGCGGCCGGATGAGGAAAGAAAGTATAATTCTCCATGGAATATCGCGGTAGATTTTCCCATTGATATGAGCCTTTCCGTGCCGGAAATATCGTCCATGATACGGGAATATGAAGAGGAGCAGGAATTTACGATTGACGCGGAGGATGTAGCCTGTGAAATCCGCCGTTATACATCAGGCTACCCATTTCTTGTCAGTCTGATCTGTCTGTGGATGGACGAGCGCGTTTCCGGGGAACTGTCCCTGAAGGACTGCTGGACGCCGCGGGGAGTCCGTGCGGCGGCGCGGGAGATCCTTAAGGGTACAAATCCCCTGTTTGACGATATGATCAAGAACCTGGAAAATAATCCGAAATTCCGGAGCTTTGTGGAGGGCATTCTTTTTCACGGAAACCAGATTCCGTACAAGGTGTCAAACACGGAGATCAATCTGGGCGTGACATTTGGTATTATTGGGGAAAAAGAGGGACTCTGCAAGATCTCCAATATTATGTTTGAAACATATATATACGATCATTTTATTGCAGACCAGGTGATTGGGAAACAGGTACTTTCCACATCCAGGACGCAGTTTGTTGATGAAAACGGTGATTTGGAAATGGATGCTATCCTGGAAAAATTCCAGGACTTGATGAAAGCGGAATACCGCCGGGAGTATATTGTTGAGTTAAAATTGTGGTCCGGTCCCAAAAAGCATGAGGAGGGACTGCGGCAGCTATTGAATTATATGGAAAGCAGGGGACAGAAGAAAGGTTGGCTTTTGACATTCTGCTTTTTGAAAAATCGGGAAAAAAGAATTGAAGAATATACAAGGACAGAGAACTGCCTCGGAGACAAGTCGATCTATTCTGTGGTGGTATAAAATGCGCAGATTCAATCAATACATCAACAAAAACATTGGAAGGAAGCTTACCTTCCTGATGGTTCCCGTCCTCTGCATCGTCATGACAGTAACCATCCTGCTTACGAGCTGGACATACACCCGGCGTCTTGTAAAAAATATCGAAGAGGGAAGTCAGTATATTACAGAAACTTTTAAGCTGAACATGGATTTCTGTACATCGGACGTAAAGGCGCTGTTGAATACCCTTTCCATGGATGAAAATGTGATCCGGCTGGTGACCATGGAACAGGACAGCTTGGACTACGGAGAATTTCTATCCTGCCAGAGGGAATTGAAGAAGCGCTTCGGTTCTATGACCTCCATGAAAAGCTACATCCAGGATGTATTCGTGCTGGGAAATAACGGATACCAGTACAATTATCTGCAGAATATCCGCGGGAGCCTCATGGAAACCGACTGGTTTCAAGAATGTGTGGACAAAGAGAAAAAGGGTTTCCAGTATATCCTGCCCCACGATGTGGACTACTATGAGACGGGAAAGACTCCGGCCAGCCAGGCCATTTCCGTAGTGCTGCCCATCCGGTCCGGCAACGAGACAGTGGGGTATACGCTGTGCGACATTCGGATGAACAAGGCCGCTGTCCTGCCGGAAAGTATCCACAAGGATGCCAATATGAATGCCTACCTGGTCAACGGTTCTACAAAGGAGTACTACGATTTTCAGACGAAGCAGAACCACACGGAAGGGACAGCGGAATTTATCCGTTATCTGGGAGACAAAAAGAGCGATTCACTGAGGGCGGATGACCATTTTATCATTTACTCAAAAATGGAAAGCAGCGACTGGTATATTGCGGCGGTCTACCTGTACAAGGACATCATTGCGTCGGCCGTGTCGGCGCGGCGGATTGGTTTTATTATGTTGCTCCTGGGCTGCGGGGCGGTGGCGGTGCTGTCACGGGTGATCGCGGGCTCTGTGAAACGGCCGATTGACGAGATCATCTGCAGGATCCAACAGGTGGAGCAGGAGAATTTTGAGCCTGTGGAGGTGACCGGGGTTACGGGCCAGCCGGGGGAGCTCGTGCTGATCCGCGGCCGGTTTGAGGAAATGATCCGGCGGATCAACGAGCTGGTACATAAGGTCTATCTGGGGGAGATCTACCGGAAAAACATGGAATACGAAAATCTTGTCAACCAGGTGAATCCTCATTTTATATTCAATGTACTGCAGCTGATCCAGGCCAAAGCAGTATTGAGCGAGAATTACGAAATTGAGGAGATCGTTGTATCGCTCAGCCGGATGATGCGTTATACGATGAGCAACAAGGATAAGATCGTAACTCTTAAGGAGGAGTGCAGTCATGTGGAAAGCTATCTGGAATTGTACAAACAGCGTTACAGCCATAAGTTTTCCTATGAGATTCATCTGGAAAAAGAATTGGAGCTGCATCCGATCTTAAAGTTTGTCATACAGCCGCTGGCGGAAAACTGTATGAAGCATGGCTTTAAAAAGCTGAAACGGGAAGGCCGTGTTGTCATTGATGTTTCCCGGCTGGAGGAACAGATCCGCATCAGGGTCGAGGACGATGGAAACGGGATTGAGGCCGGAAGGCTGGAAGAACTGAGGAATTATATCTCAGATACCGAAGACCGGCAGTTCTCGTCTATCGGACTGAAAAATACGTTCCAAAGGCTGAAGCTGACTTATGGAGATAAAGCGGAGATGAAGATCGAAAGTGTGGAAAACCAGTATACGAAAGTATGCATCACAGTACCGCGGGAGGAGATCCATGTATAAGATCATGTTTGTAGATGACGAGGAGCAGAACCTGTTCCTGATGGAAAAGATCATTGACTGGGAGGAAAATGGTTTCCGGGTCTGCGGGATTGCGCTGGACGGTCCGGAGGGAATCCAGGTATTTGAAGAAATAGAGCCGGACGTGGTGTTTGTAGATATCCGCATGGACGAGATGAGTGGGCTGGAGATGATCGAAAAGCTGCAGCAGAGAAAAAAGAAAGCGGTTTACGTGATCGTCACTGCATATGACGAATTTTCCTATGCAAAGAAAGCAATCTCCCTGGGAGTAAAGGATTATCTTTTAAAGCCGGTTTCCAGAAAGGAGCTGCTGGATATGGTACGACAGATCCGGGAAGAGCTGGATACGGAACGTAAAAAAGAGGATGACAGCCGGTTTTTAAGCAGGCAGTATGAAAACGGCATATTCGAAAAAGCATTTACCGCTCTGGAAACAGGATGTCTTGAGAAACGGGACATTTCCGCGATGCCGGAGCCGAATGCGGCAATACTGAGATCAGATACCGCAATATTGAAATGGAATGCCGCGGAACCGGATTCCGGAATACCGGAAGCGGATACTGCGGCTCAGGAGCTGGACTCCGTGATCCGGGGACGCGCGCTGCGTTCCTATGAAATGTATTCGCCAACGGAGGAGCCCGGGGATCTGCTCCGTCTGGTGGAGGACTGGGAGATCGAATACTGTTTTCCGGGCTATGACTGCGTCTGTTTTATATCGGAGGAAGAAAAAAAAGATGCCGTCCTGGAATCCTTTGAGGATCTGAAAAGCCATCACATCAGGAAGAAATATATCCTGCAGGTCAACCGGACATTTTCGAATGCAGAGGAACTGATCCGGGGGTACTGCGGAGATTTCCGGCGCCGCGGATGTTGCTTTTATGAGCGGCAGAGCAGAGCATTCTTCTGCAGTGAAGCGAAGGCCGGGGAAGGACAGACATATCTTCCTTATGGGGAGGAGGTGGAAAAGCCCCTGCGCCGGCTGATCTACAATGGAGCGCCGGAGGACGCGACAGAGCTTGTACGTCGGATAGCGGGATATGCAAAAGAGCAGGGGAGCGCTCCCGGCGGGCTGGCCGATGAGATGATCGAACTGCTGTTCCTGGTGAAAAACGAGCTTACCAAGCTGTACAAGGACCGGGCCTTTCTGATCCTGCGGCATCAGAATGTATGGGATCTGCATAAGCTTCGGACCGAAGCGAAGCTTGTCTCCCGGATGGAGGAACTACTTCGGGAAACCGGAACCGCTGTGAAAAATATGATAGAAAATAAAGGAAATTATTCACTGATGGGCAGGACCGCGGAGTATATCAGGGCACATTTCGCGGATCCGGAATTTTCCGCGGGAGAGGTTGCCGAGACCGTGCACCTGAGTAGAAATTATTTTCTGAAAGTATTCAAGGAAGAAATTGGAATCGCTTTTCTGGATTATGTAACAGGAATGAGGATGGAAAAGGCCAAGCAGATGCTGAAGGAAACGGAGGAGACCGTGTATGCCGTCAGCAGAGCGGTGGGCTATGAGAGCCAGTATCATTTCAGCCGGAAATTCAAACAACTGTACGGAATCTCTCCCAACGAATACCGAAGTCTGTAAGGAACGGTTGAGAAAAGAGCGGCAGAATGAAAACATCATCAGGCAGATTGAACGGGCTTCGCCTGCGGAAATCTGCCTGATGTTTTTTCTTATGGAATCTTTTTATGAGAGTGATTTTGAGCAACGATTCGTGATTTTCGGCATTTCCGAAGGAGGAAAATTTCAGTAGTATATACTCATAAAAAACAAAAGGGAGGAACTACACATGATGAAAAAAGGAATGGTGGCTTTGCTGTGTGCGGGAATGGTGTTGAGTCTGGCGGCGTGCGGAGGCAGCGGGGATGACGCAAAAGGCGAAAAAGGCGGAAGCTCAAAAAATACCGTGACACTGCTCTCCTGGTATACGGAGGAGCAGATGATGCCTCTGAAAGAGGGCTTTGAAGCGGCCAATTCAGATCTGGAGCTGGAGGTGCAGTTTGTACCGCCGACAGAGCAGTATATTCAGAAGCTGACCCTGCTGATGAACGGGAATGAACCTACGGATCTGTTCTTTATGTGCCCGGAGGTTCGGGAGGACGTGGTTGCGACAGACTTTGCGGAGGATCTTTCCGACATGCCGATCATGGAGAAGCTGAGCGACAACGCAAAAAGGACGCTGGGCGCGGACGGCAAGGTATACGGCCTATCCATGGATTCCTGGGCAAGCTTTATGTTCTACAACAAAGAGATCTTTGAACAGGCGAAGATTGAGAAAACACCGGAGACCTGGGATGAGCTGGTGGAGGATATGGCGAAGATCAAGGAGCTTGGTATCGACCCGATGACCGCGCAGTCCGAGGACGCGGGGAGACTGCTTCTGGGACTATTTGCGTCCAATGAGGCGTCAAAGGATCCGAATGTGGAAGCGGCGCTTGCGGACGGCAGTAAAAAATTTTCCGAGCTGTACAAGGAATCCATGGACGCATGGTATGAGGATGTGATCGAACCGAAATACCTGGGACAGTCCTGCTTAAGCCTGACCAATGACCAGCAGATCGAAATGTTTGTAAACGGGCAGGCGGCCATGATGATCGGCGGGCCTTGGAGCCTTCCGGATTTTGAGGCAAAGAACCCGGATCTGGAATTTGGAACCTTCGGGATTCCCGGATTTGACGGCGAGGTGATGCTGCAGGGCGCGGCGAATGTAGGGATCGGTATTGCAAAGGAAGCAAAAAATAAAGAAGGCGCGGAGAAATTTATGGAATATCTGTCCTCCGAGGACGGGGTTCAGTGCTGGGCCGGCATGTTCGACAATTTTATGAACGCGGCGGATGCGGAGTATACGGTAGCTCCATGTCTGGAGGCATTCAAGACAGATGTGGCGGAAGGCAGAGTGTACTGGCAGACTGTAGAATGGCCGTCTTCCTCCTCCATCCTGGAGGCATATACATCCGCCTGCCAGAGCGTGATCGCAGGGACATCCACACCGGAGGAGGCTCTGGAAGCGGTAGACGACAAGTTTGAGGTCATCTTATCAAATTAGTATATAGACTGGAAAGGGATGAGCAGTTATGAAATTAAAAAAAGAATTACCGTACCTGTGTTTTATACTTCCCGCGTTTCTGGTCTATACCGTGCTGATGCTGTATCCGATGCTCCAGGCGGTAGGGCTGTCATTTACGGACTGGAAGGGCGTTACCTTTGAGAATCTTCATTTTGTGGGGCTGAAAAATTATCTGGATGTTTTTTCGGATAAGCAGATCATTATTTCCATCACCAATACGGTGGTTTATGCCATTGCCGTGCCGATCGCGGTGACGATCCTGGCAATCCCGCTGTCGGTTGCCCTGAATTCCAAAATGAAGACCAGCAACATCCAGAGAGCGGCGTTTTTCTTCCCGTCGGTTCCGAGTGCGCTGGTGCTGGGATTTTTATGGTCCTATATTATGTCACCTCTGGATTATGGACTGCTGAACCGAATGGTCACGGGACTGGGCTTTGACCCGGTCCTCTGGCTGGCGGATCCAAAGATGGCGATGGTATCAGTCATCGTAGTGACCGTGTGGAGCCAGCTTGGCTGGCATGCCTGCATCTACCTGGCACAGCTGCAGAGCGTTTCTGAGGACCTGTACGAGGCGGCCCGGATCGACGGCGCAAATACACTGCAGCTATTTTTCAGAATCACAGTGCCGCAGCTAAAGCCGGCCATGGTCACCAGCGTGATGCTGCTGATGATCTCTTCCCTGAAGGTGTTTGATCTCCCGTTCGCTCTGACAGGCGGCGGGCCGGGATACGCCACGACCATGATATCCCAGGTAATCATTCAGAGAGGTTTTGTAGATAAAATGTATGGAAGATCCATGGCAGCGGCGATCGTATTCTTCTTATTTGTAGCATTTATTACGGTAATCCAGCAGAAAGCGGGGGCAGAAAAAGAATGAGCGCTAAAAAAGTCAGAAATATAGCAGGCGAGATTGCGATGCTTGCATTGTGTATCGTGATACTGATTCCGTTTTACTATCTTGCAGTCAATACATTCAAGACACCTCAGGAAATGTCCGGCTCGCCGCTGGCGCTTCCCCGGAGCGTGACCTTTGAAAATTACGCGAAGGCATTTGAAAACATGGATTTTGCGCGCAGCTTTAGCAATTCCCTGATCATTACCGTGGTCTCGGTAACGCTGATCGTGCTTTTCGGAGCGATGGCGGCCTATCCCATCGCGCGCAGAAAACACAAGATGTATAAAGGACTCCTGGCCTATTTCCTGCTGGGGTATATGGTTCCGGCTCAGACCATCATGATCCCTCTGTATCTTCTGCTGCAGAAAATGCATCTTCTGAACAATATTGTGGGGCTGATCCTGGTATACTCGAGCTGGTGCAATTTTGCGATGTTCCTGTATCAGGGATTTTTTAAAGGGCTTCCGATGGATATTGAAGAGGCTGCCATGATCGATGGCTGCGGCCCGTGGAAATGCTTCTGGCTCGTGGTATTTCCTTTGCTGAAGCCGATCACCACAACGATCATCATCTTTGAGGTTATGTGGGTGTGGAATGATTTCCTCTACCCGTACCTGTTCCTCAGCTCCAACAAGTCCTTTACCCTGGTCATGCAGGTGTATAAAGGCGTGGGACAGTTCAGCAACGACTGGTCTATGATGCTCTCAACCATGGTTCTGGTATTGATTCCGGTGGTGATCTTCTACCTGATCATGCAGAAGCATATCGTAGCCGGGATCACAAGCGGGGCCGTGAAGGGATGATACAGCAAATGAATATCAGAAACAAAGGAGATTTTATATGAATATCATACCAAATGCCCCATTATTCCGGGATCCGATCTACGACGGGGCCGCTGATCCTACGATCCTGTGGAATCCCATGGAACAGGCGTGGTGGATCTTTTATACCAATCGCCGCGCGTTTTCTCCGGGAGTCGGGGTGAGCTATATGCACGGTTCCGACATCGGGATCGCCAGCTCCGATGACGGAGGAAAAAACTGGATCTACCGGGGAAACGCCCAGGGGCTGGATTTTGAGCCGGGGAGAAATACCTGGTGGGCGCCGGAGGTAATCGAGCGCAAAGGAACATTTCACATGTATGTATCCTATGTGCGCGGGATTCCGTTCAGCTGGGAATATCCAAGAAAAATACTCCATTATACGAGTAAGGATCTGTGGAACTGGACATTTGCCGGAGAACCGAAGCTGGCCTCGGACCGGGTGATTGATGCCTGTATCATCCGGCTGCCTGACGGACGCTGGAAGATGTGGTACAAAAATGAGGCAGATCAGGGATTTACTTACAGCGCGCTCAGCACGGATCTGTATCATTGGACCCCCGGCGGCGCGGAGATTACGGATTGTCCCCACGAGGGGCCCAATGTATTTTTCTTCCGGGAAAGATACTGGATGCTCACAGATCCCTGGCATGGGCTTGGGGTGTATGTCAGTGAAGACGCGGTACATTGGAAGAGATGCTCCAATATCCTGCGGGAACCGGGACTGCGCCGGGATGACAGCGGGATCGGAGCGCATGCGGACGTACTGGTGCATAAAGGACGCGCATATATCTTTTATTTTACACACCCGGAGGTCACAGAGGAAGAAAGAAATGATCCGGACTTTGTATGGGAATACCGGCATCGGCGCTCCTCCTTGCAGGCTGCGGAGCTGATCTGCAAGGGTGGGGAACTGGTCTGCGACAGAAATCATGTGGAGATGGATCTGGAGGGGATGTGAAATACGGCGCTCTTTTCCCTTCAAGGAAAAACAGAGCTCTAAAATTATAAAGTATCCGGCGAAACGCGCCAGTGACGCGTTTCGCCGGATGGATCAGTTCCAATTTATCTGCAGCTGTCTCTTCTTTTCCGCGCAATCGGAAAGATAGAGATTGATAAGTGTCTGGTATGGAATACCAGAAAACTTAGACTGTGATTTGAAATAATCTATCGTATCCGCATCAATATTTATGGTGATCTGTTTCTTGAGCTTATTCGTATATGGATTCTTACGAGCCTTGCTGAAATCATATTCTTCCTTCATGACCGCGCCTCCTATGCTTCGCGATAATATCTCGTTTCTGTAGTAGTTGCTTTTCTTGCAGATATAATACGTATAATAGAATCAGATTCCCGATAACAATGACATACCACAAGCAGATTCGTCTTCTTATTAATTTCGTTTTTCTTAGTATCCCATTCAAATTGTATATGCTCCATAATTAAATTATAATTATATGTCAATCCTGTTTTTATTCTGGGAGGTGGACGAATCGGCCAAAATGTATTATCATGAAAGAAAACCGTTGAGCATGAAAACACTCGTTACATGTCACACCCCGACCAATCACCACGCTGATTGGTCGGAAGGATGCACATAAAAGCTGCTATTCAGGCCGCCCATTGCCGAAGGCAATTTTAAATGGCGGCCTGAGTTACAGGGCACACCTGGTCAAGGCGTGACATGTAACAAACACTCGCCGAAATGCAGAAAGGACGAAAACCATGGAACGACACACATTTGCGATGAAAGTAAAAAAGGGACAGATGGACGAATACCGCAGAAGGCTGGGCGGGATCTGGCCGGAGCTGACCGCGTTTCTGGACTGGAATCAAGTGAAGAATTTCAGTATCTGGAATGCCAAGGATCTGATCTTCGGGTATTACGAAACTGCCGGGAACAGGGTGCTTCCCGCAGAAGAGGAGCCAGCCGTCAGGGAATGGACCGAAAGGATGGAAGAGACCTTTGACTGGATCTCCGCGCCGGGAGAGCCCATGCGGCTGATGTACCAGGATTTCGGCATCGTGAGGGAGAGCAAGGAGCTGATCCGCCACAGGATGTTCATGACCCGGTTAAAGCCGGGATGCGAGGAGGAGTACAAGAAACGGCACGACGGGCTGATCGCGAAACGGGGGGATGCCATTACCCAGGGACCGGACAGCAATTTCAGCATCTGGTGCGCGGGCGGCTACATCTTCGGATATGATGAGATCGATACGACCATGGAGAAGGAGCCCACCGAAGCAGATAAGGCATTTACCGTAGAATGGGAAACCCGCCAGCTGGAGATCATGGACTGGATCACCAATGATGTGGACTGGCTGACGGGAGAACACCATGCGGCGAGCGTACGGCTGGCGTGGCATGGGTAGAATGAACCGACCCGATGCAAGCATGTGGAGGATTAGCTCCTCGAGGGGAAAACGCATTCCAGAATTCCCCTGAGGCACCTGTACCGGAGCTTTCAGGCCCGTTCCAGACCATGTATCCAGTCTGATTTAAAGTAATAGACCAGAAATGTCAAAGAGCTGAGAGCCCATGTGAGAGGATAAGCCCAGAAAATCATTTTCATTTCCGGAATGATCCGGACCGCAATCGTAATATAGCTGATCCGAACCACACACCAGAAGACCAGCATAATGATCATAGGTACAGCAGATTTACCGGCTCCCCGCAGGATTCCCGCCATGCAGTGGGAGAATGCGAGAAGGAAGAAGAAAAATGTCTCCGTGCGCGCCTGCGCTGTTCCGATGGCGATGACTTCCGGGGTGCTGTTGAAGGCGGTGATCAGCCAGGGGATACAGACATAGATCAACAGCCCGATCAGCTCCGCGACCGCGACTGTACAGAAAATGCCGAATGCGGCGCCCCGCCTGGCGCGGTCATATTTCTTCGCGCCCAGGTTCTGGCTGATGAAGGTGGTGAGGGCCAGTGAAAAGCAGGTGATCGGCAGGAACACGAACCCCTGGATCTTGGAGTAGGCGCCGCATCCGGCAACGGCCATCTGTCCGAACTGGTTGATATTGGCCTGTACAAATACATTTGCAACGGAGATAATGGAATTCTGGAAGCCGGCCGGGATTCCATTTTCCAGGATCTGCTTTAAAATTTCTTTATTTAATTTCATGTCTCTCAGTTCCAGACGGATATCCTCCGGGCTTTTCATCAGCTGGCGCAGACACAGGAATGCGCTGACAAACTGAGAGATCACGGTAGCCAGCGCGGCCGCCCCTACCCCAAAATGAAATCCGCCGATCAGGATCAGGTCCAGAAGGATATTGATGACGGAGGAGATCACAAGATAGATCAGCGGGTGACGGCTGTCCCCTACGGACTGAAGGATCCCGACGAAAAAGTTATACATCACGAATGCCAGTGATCCGGAAAAATAGATTCGGAAATATGTAATGGAGCTGGGCAGAACCTCGGCCGGAGTTCCCATGAGCACCAGGATCTGCGGCGCGGCAAAGAGACCGATGAAGGTCAGGATCAGACCGCAGATCATACCGAAGGCCGCGGTAGTATGGATGGACAGCCGGAGCTGTTCCGCATTCCGCGCGCCGAAATGTTTGGCAATGACAACACCGGCTCCGATGGCGATCCCGTTGAAAAAGCCGACCATCAGAAAAATCAGGCTGCCGGAGGAACTCACAGCGGCCAGAGCGGCATTTCCGATAAAATTGCCGACGATCAGAGAATCAGCCGTATTATAAAGCTGCTGAAAAAGATTTCCCCAAAAAAGGGGAAACGCAAATGCAACAATACGTTTCCCGATAGAACCATCAGTCATAAGTGTAAAAGAAGAATCTGACATGACGGGAACCCTCCGCTTCAAAAATTTAATGGTAATTGCAATTCAATAAGTATAGGATATCAGCGGGAGAAAATCAAGAGATTCCATGATTTTTCCTGTATTCCCCCGGACTGGGAAAGCTTTCGGTGTTGTACTGTGCCTTTTCGGAACAGTCCGGATTGATATTCCCATGTCAAGCGGAGAGCGTATGGCTTTGTAAAAAGTATCCCGGCGCATGATACTATAAGATAGAAAGGAATTGATCAATATGAAAATGGATAACAGATACCGCAGAGATCATGAGATGGCATATTTTTCCGATGAAAGCGTGTTGGCGGAGCAATTGGTTACGAAGAAGGCCATCCGTGAATACAATACGGTGATGCCCTTTGAAACAGAAAAGGGGATGGAGTGTCTGAACCGAACCGGAATGAAACACGGTAAAAATGTATATTTCGAGCCACCCTTCCATTGCGAATACGGCAGCCATATTGAGGTGGGAGAGAACTTTTATGCCAACACCGGATGCGTCATGCTGGATGTGGCAAAGATCACGATCGGAAAAAATGTGATGTTTGGCCCAAATGTTTCCATCTATACGGCAGGGCATCCGATCCATCCGGAAAGCAGAAATTCCGGATACGAATACGGCATCGCTGTGACTCTTGGTGACAATGTGTGGATCGGGGGAAGCTGTGTGATCCTTCCGGGCGTCAGGATCGGAAATAACACAGTGATCGGAGCGGGCAGCGTGGTGACGAAGGACATTCCCGACAACGTGTGCGCCGCGGGAAATCCCTGCAGGGTGATCCGCGGGATCACGGAGGCGGACAGGCGGTTTTACTATAAGGACCGTAGATTTGACGATGAGGTGTGGGAGAAGATTTGCAAGGCTTCGGAATAGGAGCGGCATAGGAAAAAGTCTTAAATCTGAGTGCGAGTCCGGATATAATTGTAAAAATAGCACCAGTTTAGAACACGGCTTAAGAAAAGCCGCGCCTGTTTATGAACAAGGTGGACCGCGATCCAGATCTGAATGAGACTCTTTTTACCGTGCTGTTTACAGGAAAAATATAGCCTATAATTACGATAACCAGGCGGCCTCCGCATGCTTATCGCTTCGTACGGCAGCAAAACCGATACCAAGCGCCATGATAAAGGGAACCGTCATGGGCCCGGTGGTCACTCCGCCGGAGTCAAACGCGACTGCGACAAAATCCTTTGGAACAAACAATGTCAGAACCGCTACAAGGATATAAAAAAAGATCAAAAGCGTGGATAATGATTTTGAAAACAGCATTCGGAGCATTGCCACAACCAGAAAAAAACCGACTCCGCAGGCAACGGCCAGTATCAATGTATAGTTGGGGATGGACGGAACCTGCTCCGCCAGCACCTGCAGGTCCGGCTCGGAGATAGTGATGACAAATCCCAGCAGAAAGCACAGGAACAGGATCGTTCCCAGGTGCATCGTCTTTGCCATTTTTGTACCCACCTTTTCCCCCATGGGGGTCATGGACAATTCCGCTCCCAGTGTAAAAAACATCATACCGACGATGAGCAGCACTGCCCCGAATAAAAACAGGAGCAGGATGCTGGGCGGAATGGGCGCAATGGTAAAGCTCAAGAGCAGCACGATCCCGATGATCGGCGCGACCGCTTTTAAGGCTTCCTTTAATTTGTCAGAAAATCTGGTCTGGTAATAATTCATGAAACAGTCCTTTCTATAAGTTGTGATTCTTGTGCCTTGCCGCAGAATATCCGGCCGGCAAAACGGCTTTTCCACGGCTGATTTTATTCGAGAAAAAATAACTCGCCATCTGGCTTTTTTTAGTATTATAAATGTTCTATGTATATTTTACAACCATTTCCACCCAATGATTGACAGGCATGATGAGAAATATTATGATACATGATAACAGGCAGCGGATGAAATGATATCTGTATAGCTGGATGCTCCAAACAGTCTCAAATCCGTTCATACAGGTGGAATAATTCGAAATCTTTGAAAAGCGAGGTGTATCGGATGAATGGCAAAATTTACGAATATGATTCTCAGATTTACAGCGCGGATAAAAAGGGCGGCGCTTACGTGATATTTCCTTATGATATCCGGGAAGAGTTCGGCAGGGGGAGGGTCAAGGTGCATGCCTCCTTTGACGGAGAGCCATACGACGGCAGCATTGTAAATATGGGGGTCAGGCACGAGGACGGCAGCATTTGCTATATCATCGGCCTGCGGAAGGATATCCGTGCCCGGATCGCAAAGGAGCCGGGCGACAGCGTGCATGTGACGATACAAGAAAGGGGAGATTGATATGTGGACATGCCCAAAATGCGGGCGCGGTTTTAAAAATACGAACCAGAGCCATTACTGCGGAAAGGCTCCGGAAACGATTGACGAGTATATCTCCGAACAGGCAGAGTATGCACAGCCGTATCTGCGGGAGATCCGGGAGACGATCCGAAAGGCGCTGCCCGAGGCGGAGGAACGCATCTCATGGAGTATGCCGACCTTCTGGAAAAAATATAACATCATCCAGTTTGCCGCGGCCAAAAAGCACGTCGGCCTCTACCCGGGCCCGGAGGCAGTGGAGAGATTCGGCGGACAGCTGAAAGACTACAAGACCAGCAAGGGTACGATCCAGCTTCCATATGACAAGCCCCATCCGCTGGAACTGATCGGTGAGATCGCCAGATGGTGCTATGAAGGGGAAGGAACAGATTAAAATCGCGGTAAGGATTCTCTAGAAAAGAATCCGGCGGATGGTGCCGGGCGCGCAGGCCCGCCGGTGATTTGCGGCCGGACGCATAAGGAACAGGAATAAACCAGTGATCCGGCTGTGATTGATGTGAGGAAAAATAGAATGGAAAATAGTAAAGTATACGGAATGAATTTTACAAAAATATACCAGCTCCTTCTCAATAAGGCGATGAAAAAAGGGAGAACAAAGGAAGAGGCGGATGAGGTCATCCGGTGGCTGACCGGATATAGCCAGGCGGAGTTGGAAAGCATGCAGGGACAAAACATTTCCTACGGAGATTTTTTCCGGAACGCTCCGAAGCCTAACGAAAACAGACATTTGATCAAGGGCGCGGTCTGCGGGGTCAGGGTGGAAAATATCGAGGATCCGCTGATGCGTGAGATCCGGTATCTGGACAAGCTGATTGATGAGCTGGCAAAAGGAAAAACCATGGATAAGATACTGAGAAAATAAATGGAAGAGCCTTTTTGTCCGGCTTGAAATACAATATGAAATGTAGTACACTTATTGATACCCAAGGGCGCCTCATGATCTGCGCCCTTGCAGACCGGGCGGATTCCGTCAGGGTTTATCTGGTTAATCCGGGTTAGGTTATGTTGCAGAAAACAAGATACAGAAGAAGGAGAGAATGTATGAAGCAGGATATGATTGTCATTTTGGACCTGGGCAGTACGGAGAATACGGAGGTTGCCCGTAAAATCCGCGACATGGGTGTGTACACGGAGATCCACCCCCATGACATTTCCCTGGAAGAACTCCAAAAGCTGGAAAATGTGAAAGGGATCATATTAAACGGCGGGGTAAACCGGATTGTGGACGGCTCACCCGTTGAGATCAGCCCCGAGCTTTATGAGTGCGGTTGCCCTATGATGTCCATTGACCACCCCACGGCGAAATGCGATAAAAAATGGGACGCAATGCCGGCGGATGAGGCTATGCGGGAATTTGTCTTTGAAACATGCCGGGCTCAGGCAAATTGGAACATGAAGAATTTTATCGAGGACCAGGTGGAACAGATCCGCAGGCAGGTGGGCGATAGAAAAGTCCTGCTGGCGCTTTCCGGCGGCGTGGATTCCTCGGTTGTTGCTGCTATGCTGATCCGTGCCATCGGCGATCAGCTTACATGTGTTCATGTCAATCACGGCCTGATGCGGAAGGATGAGTCCGAAAGCGTGATTGAGGTGTTCCGAAATCAGCTTCATGCCAACCTGATCTATGTAGACGGTACCGAGCGGTTTTTAGGAAAGCTGGAGGGCGTTTCCGACCCGGAACAAAAGCGCAAGATCATCGGCAGCGAGTTCATCCGCGTATTCGAGGAAGAAGCCAGAAAGCTGGAGGGAATTGATTTCCTGGGACAGGGGACCATTTACCCGGACATCATCGAAAGCGGGACCAAGACCGCGAAGATGGTAAAATCCCACCACAACGTAGGCGGCCTTCCGGAAGATCTGCAGTTTGAGCTTGTGGAGCCCTTAAAGCAGCTCTTCAAGGACGAAGTACGTGCCTGCGGGATGGAGCTGGGGCTTCCTGCTTCCATGGTTTACCGTCAGCCGTTCCCCGGCCCTGGCCTCGGAGTTCGCTGTCTGGGCGCAATCACCAGAGACCGGCTGGCGGCAGTGCGGGAATCCGACGCTATCCTCCGGGAAGAATTTGCAAATGCGGGACTGGACAAAAAGGTATGGCAGTATTTTACCGTAGTTCCGGATTTTAAGTCAGTGGGCGTCAAAAATAACGCCAGATGCTTTGAGTACATGGTGATCATCCGCGCCATCAATACGGTGGACGCAATGAGCGCAACCATCGAACGGATCGACTGGGATGTGCTGCAGAAGATCACGGACAGGATTCTGGCAGAGGTGGAGAATGTGAATCGGGTATGCTATGATATGTCTCCCAAGCCGCCTTCAACGATAGAGTTCGAATAAACAAAAATGCTTAGTAAATCCAGCGTTTATGCGGGTTTGCGGACTTTGGAAAGGTCTTTTGATAACAAATTGATAACAGTCGTTTGAGTGCGATTATTCTTGTTGCCGAATGGTTTGGTGGTGGGAGAATGATTTGCAAGAGGTTTGGACGGCTGGCATAAATCCATATTAGAAACGCCCTTAGCTGTGGGTAGGAACTCATGGCTAAGGGCGTTTTTTGTCGTGCTTTTTAATTGATGAATGGGGGTGATAATTAAAGTGTTTTTTCCATAATGTAATTCGTCAAGGGGATATTTGACCTGATTACCTGCTGTTCCTTAATTGTATTATATCCCCTGTGAAGAAAAAACGGCTTTGCAGTGATGGAAGCATGTGTGGTTATTTTGCTTATTCCAAAAGCGTGTTCCAGTTTATCGCAGATAGCGGTGGCAATCCCTTGGCTTTGATAGTCCTTGTGGACATACAGCCTGTCGAGATAGCCTGTCCTGTCAATATCGCCAAACCCTGCTATGATGCCGCCTTTTATGGCGACAAGCGTAAAATGCTCGGATAATGATTGATTCCATTCATTTATGTTTACATTGCCAGTTGCCCAGACATTTAACTGTTCGTCTGTATAGTCTTTGGCATTTATGGAATGGACGGTCTGATAAAACAGCTCCGCTAAATATTTACAGTCCGAGGGGCGGTATTCTCTGATAATCACGTTTTTTACACCTTCCAATCTGGCTTGGTTAGTCTGGCAGCTTATCTTTGAACGCTTCAACTAAGGCATCGCTCAATTCCTTAGAGGGGGCTTTCGCCCAATGCTGCATGGTGTCAAACTTTGGGTAATTGTACCGCCACTGGTCGTAATCTTCTTTGCTGATTTCCTCGGCAGAGAGTTTTGCAGCCTGTTCCTGCCAAGCGGTAAGCATTTGCAGTAACTCGGCGGCATCCTTATTTTTGTCTTTGTTGACTTTTAAGCAGATTTCACCGTCTGATTCGCTGACGGTAAGACCGTAAATGTCCTCAAGGGCAAATAAGGTGTGCATAAGACCGATGTAGCTGTCAATGTCGGGTATGTCCAGAGCCTGCGGCGCAACGTCAAGAGCCTGCGCCAGTGCAGCCGTCAAGTCTGCCTTTGGCTTGCGTGAGCCAGTTTCATACTGTGCCAGACGCACGTCTGCGCTCCGTTCGGGAAAACCGACAAGCATACCAAGGTATTTCTGTGTCATGCCCCGCATGATGCGGAAAAAATGTATTCTTTCGCCAATCGCCATAATGTTTCACTCCTTGTTCGTATGTTTATAAGGAGTATAGCATATATGCTTAGAAAAAGTCAAGAATAAGCGAAACAAAAAAGTTTAATATTTTCTTGCAAACCTATTGACAGTAGCAAAAATGTTTAGTATTATGAATTAAGCAAAAACGCTTAGAAAGAGAAAGGAGAGGTTGTATGGACAATAAATTTATCCGTGTGGACGAGGTGGCGCAAGAGCTTTCCATATCGAAGCCTTACGCCTACAAGCTCATTAAAAAGTTGAATGACGAGCTGAAGGAGCAGGGATTTATCACGATTGCAGGGAGAGTCAACCGCCAGTATTTCCAAGAAAGGTTTTACGGGGCAGGAGAAAAACAGGGAAGGGAGATGGAATAAATGCCAGTATTTAAGAACGAGGGCAACGGCACATGGTATGTGATGGCTCGGTATGTGAACTGGAAAGGAGAACGGAAACAGAAGTGTAAGCGTGGATTTGCCACAAAACGGGAGGCGCAGGAGTGGGAACGGAAATTCCAGTTGCAAAATTCTGCTGACCTTGACATGGACTTTGAAGCCTTTACGGAGCTTTATGCGAATGATGTCAAGAACCGACTGAAAGAGAACACTTGGCTGACAAAGGAGCATATCATTCGGACGAAGATTCTCCCATATTTTGGAAAGATGAAAATTAGCGGGATTGGCACAAAGGAAATCATTGCATGGCAGAATGAGCTGCTTGCCTACCGTGATGAAAAACGTAATCCCTATTCGCAGACGTATCTGAAAACAGTTCACAATCAGCTTTCAGCGATATTCAACCATGCGGTACGGTATTATGACCTCCGATCCAATCCTGCGGCAAAGGCGGGCAATATGGGGAGCGAGGAACACAAAGAAATGCTGTTCTGGACGAAAGAGGAATATAAGAGGTTTGCGGATGAAATGATGGACAAGCCAGTTTCTTTTTACGCCTTTGAAATGCTTTACTGGTGCGGAATCCGAGAGGGAGAATTATTAGCCTTGACCGCCGCTGATTTCAATTTTGATAGGGAAACAGTCACGATTAACAAATCCTACCAACGTCTACGTGGGGAAGATGTGATTACCTCTCCGAAAACGAAAAAGAGCAACCGCACAATTAAGATGCCAAAGTTTCTCTGTGAGGAAATGCAGGAGTATATCGGTATGCTGTATGGCTTAAAAAAGAAAGACCGTATCTTTACGGTAACAAAAAGCTATCTCCATCACGAGATGGACAGAGGCGCAAAAGCCGCTGGCGTAAAACGCATACGGATTCACGATTTGCGCCACAGCCACATCAGTTTATTGATTGACATGGGGTTCTCGGCGGTGGCGATTGCCGACCGTGTGGGGCATGAGAGCATTGAAATCACTTACCGTTATGCACACCTGTTTCCGTCAAAGCAGGCAGAAATGGCAGACAGGCTTGACGATTTAGGAAAGGGGGATTTTTGATATGTCGGCAAAGAATTTAGACAACTGTAACCGTTGGAGGAACAAGACCGTCGCTTTTCGGGTATCTCCCGAAGAAAGTGAGCGGATTGACAAAGCGGTGCGGCTTTCGGGGCTTACCAAGCAGGACTATATCACAAGGCGACTCTTATGCCAGGACGTGGTGGTGCAGGGAAATCCGAGGGTGTATAAGGCTCTCCGCAATGAGCTTTCCGCCGTCCTTGCAGAATTGCAGAGGATTGAAGCGGGCGGCGTAAATGAAGAACTGCTTGACACAATCGAACTGATTGCCGTTATCCTCGGCGGTCTGAAAGGAGAGTGTGAAGATGGCGAATAAAAAAGAAATGGCTACCCCAAATGTATCTGTTAGCGCAGATACGGAGCAGCCAATTCAAAAATGTACTGACCATAGTATATCCAACTATGACGAAAATATCAATAGTTTTGAGGAAATGCAGAGGGAAATGCTGCGACAGCTAGACCCGTCCTATCTGAAAACCGTATCTATGGCGGCACTTTATGATACGGTATTTGATATACAGCCGCCGCTGATTGATGGTCTGCTCCAAAGGGGAACCTACCTTTTCGTAGGCTCTCCAAAGGTGGGGAAAAGTTTTATGATGGCTCAGATTGCCTACCATATCAGCATTGGAATGCCGTTGTGGGAATACAAGGTGCGGAAAGCGACGGTTTTATATTTTGCGCTTGAAGATGATTACCCACGTCTGCAGAAACGGCTGTTCCAGATGTTCGGTGCAGAAGAAACAGGCAACCTATATTTTGCAACAGAGTGTAAAACGGTCAATGGCGGTTTGGAAGAACAAATCAGAGGGTTTATGCAGGAACATCCCGAAACTGGTTTAATAATCATAGACACCTTAAAGCGTGTCCGTGAAGCTGGCGGTGCAGATTACAGTTACGCAAGCGACTATGACATTGTGGCAAGGCTCAAAGCATTGGCAGACAGTTACAAAGTTACGATGCTCATTGTCCATCACACCCGAAAGCAGAAAGCGGAAGATATTTTTGATATGATTTCGGGAACAAATGGACTGATGGGTGCAGCAGACGGAGCATTTGTTCTCAGCAAGGAAAAGCGAATTTCCAATAACGCCACGCTTGATGTGGCAGGCAGAGACCAGCAGGATATGAAAGTCCATCTTGTGAGAGATGCCGAGCGTTTGGTGTGGAACTTTGAAAAGTCGGAAACAGAGCTGTGGAAAGAGCCGCCAGAGCCTTTACTTGAAAAAATAGCAGCTACTCTTTTTTCGGAGAGTGATAGTTGGGAGGGGACAGCTTCGGAGCTTTGTGAAAGGCTCGGCGTGGATATAAAACCGAATGTGCTTTCCCTTAGGCTTAGCATCAACGCAAGCAAGCTGTTCCGTGATTACGGTATCCGCTATCAGAACAGCCGTACCCACAATGGCAGAAAGGTTTCCCTTTGGAAAGAGATTAATGGGGAAGCGTGACAAACGGTGTCAAAGGTGACAATGTTTATGAGCGCAGGGGCGTTGTCTAAAACATTGTCACCATCGTCACACATTGACACTGTTTGAAGTTTGGCGGAGAGTGCAGAGAGTGCCTTTTCAAAGGCGGCTCTGTCTCGTCTGCCGACTCGGTCGGTTCGCAGCTTGTGTGCCACTGGCACACGCTCACCCCTCGGAGAGCGCAAAACCCGCCTGCGGGTTGCATTTTTGTTGGCACAGCCGACAAAAGTGCTTTTGCGTTACTTTCGGGAAAGTAACAAAGCCTACCAGCCGAAAAGAAAGGGCGTGATTTTATAAGACGGACGATTAGTGCAATGGTGGGGAAAGGCTCGGTCAACCATAACAGCCGAAAATTTAAGGCTGAAAATGTGGATGGAGAGCGTTCACGCTTTAATGTAGACTATTGCAATGAGAATATAAAGAAAGTGTATCATAAGCTATTTGATGAAGCATTGCAGAGATATAACGAGAAACAGACAAGGACAGACCGACGCATTGCCGATTATTACGAGAAGATACGGAACTCAAAGCAGGAAAAACCGTTCCATGAACTGATTTTGCAAATTGGCGATAAGGAAAATATGAGCGCAGGAAGTGAAAACGGACAGCTTGCAAGGCAGATTTTAGATGAATATTATCATGGATTCCAAGAACGAAACCCTAATCTCTATGTATTTTCTGCTCATATCCATATGGACGAAGCAACGCCGCATCTGCATATTGATTTCGTTCCGTTCACGACTGGCAGCAAGCGTGGGCTTGATACAAGGGTATCACTGAAACAGGCGTTAGCGGCGCAGGGATTCAAAGGCGGCTCCCGTGGCGATACGGAGTGGAGCCAGTGGGTACAGTCCGAAAAAGAGAGTCTTGCCGCTGTGATGGGGCGGCATGGCATTGAATGGGAGCATAAGGGGACACATGAGAAACATTTATCCGTTCTTGATTATAAAAAGCAGGAGCGGGAAAAAGAGGTCGTCCAGCTTGAGGGGCAGATTTCGGAGAAAAAAGAGGAATTTCAAGCATTGTCGAATAGGGTGGCGAATTACGACAAAGGTATGAATAACCTAAAAACACTGGAACAGGCGTTTGACACTTCTCCAGAGTACCAGTTGGCAGAGCCGCAGGGATTCATGTCTGCGAAGTCATATAGAAACAAAGTGGCAGAGCCTTTGGTGCAAAAGCTGAAATCACTTGTTAGAACGGCTCTTATAAGGTGCTTTGAAGCGTGGGACGGCTACTATCGGCTGAATGCCACAAATAGCAATCTCCACCGTGAAAATGAAGGGTTAAGGAAAACCAATGAGAAACTGGCGAGGGAGAATGAAAACCTCCGTGCGGAAAACAAAGATTATAAGCTTCTCCGTAAGGCATTTGGAAGTAAGCAGATAGACAATCTTTTAGGGCAGGCAAAAGCGGTACAGCAGTCTAAGCAGCGTGGGAAACGTTTTAGAAGCAATCAAGAGGAAAGGTAGGAAAAACACTATGGAAAACAGGATTTATGACGAAAAAAACAGTCTTTGGTATGCAAAGAAAGGCGACTATTACCTCCCAGAGCTTGCATTACCTCCCGAAGAACAAAAGCTGATTGGTATTTGGGGACAGCGGGATTTGCGGTATCTTAAAGAGCATAAACAGTTCGTTTACCTCAATCTGCTGACAAGCGGCAGGCTGAATGAATACCTTGCAAACGTAGATGAACAGGCAGAGGATATGTTTTCTCGGCTGGTAAAGGAATATGCCGAAAGGCAGGGAGTGACGGAACGGTTAAAGGCAGAAAATCAGCTTTTATGGGTTCAAAAAATGAATAATATTCGGGCTTGTGTGAGGGAGGTTGTGGAGGGCGAGTGTATCTATTCGTAGTGATAAGTGGCACTCCTGCGATATGTGGGAGTGCCGTTCAATTAAGCAAAAGTAGTTCGGGGAATTGAAAAATCTCATAAATTCGTGTATACTTAAAAAAATTAGACTGAGAAATCGGAATTTGGGGAAATGACATGGATAAGAAAACAGAAGAATCAAGAATTGCGTACAATAAAATAGCATTTGAATATGATACATCAAGAGAAGGACAATATACCAGTTTTCACATTAACGAACTATCTAATATAATAGATTTGAGCGAAGGTGATATTGTTCTTGATGTTGCATGTGGAAATGGAACTCTTTTGAGGGAATTATCGAAAAAAGCAAAAATACAAGCAAATGGAATAGATGTATCAGAAAACATGATTCATGCCGCAAAAATGCGTTATCCTAATATGAATTTTGAGGTAAAGTCTTGTTATCCACTTGAATGGAAAGATGAAAGTATTGATATTATAACGATATGTTGCGCATTTCATCATTTTGATAATCCGCAAGGATTTGTAAATGAATGTAAAAGAGTCTTAAAGAGGAATGGTACAGTGTATATAGCTGACCCTAACTTTGGAGCAGTACTTAGATTTCTCGCAAATAAATTTTGGTTGCCTTTTTCAAAAAGTGGAGATGTGAGGATATATAGCAAAAAAGAGTTAGAGGTTATTTTTTATAATTCTGAATTTAAAACCGTACAGGTTTATAGAAAGGATAGAGGGGTGTTTCTTAAAGCTAAAAAGTAGCAATAAATTCCGAATTTGTAAAGGAGCAAACTATGTCAGTCAATATAGCAGAAACATTTGAGTTATTGCTAGATAAAAATAATAATGTTGCATACAAGGCATTACAGTTGTTACAAAAAGAAAGTGAAGAAAGAAATTGTGTTTATCCTTACATGCACAGGTTGAGTGATATGCTTGATAGTGAAAATTCCTATATTCGCACAAGAGGTCTTACATTACTTGCCTATAATGCAAAATGGGATAAAGATAACAAAATTGATGAAATCATTGATAAATATTTAAAACACATAACAGATATTAAGCCTATTACAGCAAGACAATGTATTAAATTGTTGCCAATTATTGCGGAATATAAGCCAGAATTGAAGAATGATATTCTTTCTGCACTTCATAAGGCAAATATATCTATTTATGGCGATAGTATGCAATCGTTGGTTCATAAGGATATTCAAAAGGTATTGAATGAAATACAAAATTTGTAAAAACGTAACTTTTTGTTTATCGGTAAGTTGCATACGAAGAAAAGTCGGGATTGAGGAACGTATGATATGAAGATAATAAACAGAGACATAGATAGCGGAAAACCCTTTGACTGGGGGAAAACATCTTTTGATTATGCGAAATTCCGTGACATTTATCCGCAGGAGTTTTATCAAAAAATTGTTGGTCGTAAATTATGCTTAGATGGACAATCTATCCTTGATATCGGAACAGGGACGGGGGTTCTTCCTAGAAATATGTACCAGTATGGGGCGAAGTGGACAGCTGCGGATATTTCGGAAAACCAAATCGAACAAGCGAAAATTCTTTCAAAGGGTATGGATATAAATTATCATGTTGTATCAACAGAGGATATCAGTTTTTCGGACAACTCTTTTGATGTAATTACAGCGTGCCAGTGCTTTTGGTATTTCGACCATGAGACTGTTATGCCTAAGTTTTATCGTATGCTGAAACAAGGGGGAAGTATTCTTGTATTATATATGGCATGGCTGCCATTTGAGGATGAAATTGCAGGAGCCAGTGAAAAACTTGTTTTAAAATATAATCCAAAGTGGAGTGGCGCAGGGGAAACGAAACATCCGATAGACATACCAGATTGTTATAAAGAAAACTTTGAGCTTGTATATCATGAAGAATTTAATCTGGAAATACTATTTACCCGTGAAAGCTGGAATGGGAGAATGAAGGCTTGCCGTGGAATTGGTGCTTCGCTTACCGAGAAAGAGATTTCGATGTGGGAGCAAGAGCATATGACACTCCTTGAACAAATTGCGCCGAATGAATTTGATATTTTGCATTATATTGCTATTGCAGAACTTAAAAAGCATTAAATTTCGTTTGTTGAATTGATATATATGAGGTTTTATATAAACATGGATTATAAAATTCGAGAAATTAGAAAAAATGAATATCCAATATTATCTGATTTTCTGTACGAAGCAATTTTTATTCCAGAGGGCATGGACAAGCCGCCAAAATCTATTATCGAACGGCCAGAGCTGCAAGTATATATTAAGGATTTTGGAAAAGCGGATGATTGGTGTTTCGTTGTGGAAATAAAAGAGAAGATTGTAGGCGCAGTATGGGTTCGTATTATGAATGATTATGGGCATATTGATGATGAAACGCCCTCATTTGCTATTTCACTGTATGAGGAATATAGGAATATGGGCATTGGTACAGCACTTATGAGAGATATGCTTGAATTTTTAAAGAATAAAGGCTATAAGCGGACGTCTCTTTCTGTACAGAAGGTAAATTATGCAGTTCGTATGTATCAGAAAGTAGGTTTTGAAGTCATTGACGAAAATGAAGAAGAATGCATCATGGTTTGTCGGTTGTGATGGGGAGGGAGGGTATGTGTAAATGACTGGTAATTTAGATGAAAAAGCGGTAAAGGAAGTTTTAAAAAGGATTATTAAGAATAATAACAACATTCCGTATAAGGCTAAAGCAGAGATAAAAGCGATAATAGAATTGGAACACAATCCAGAAAAATTGCTGCAAGAGTGCCTGCTGTATATGCTGTCATATAAGGGATAATCTGTGTTAAAGGAAGTAGTTGGAGATAATGAAGAATATGAAAATAGATGCCAATGGAACAGAAATCAGAGTAATGGGTGATGTCGTAAATGAAGAAGCTTATATTTCTTTAACGGATATTGCCAAATATAAAAATCCAGACAATGCTTTTATCGTGGTTGCGAACTGGATGCGTAATCATTCCACAATCTCATTTTTGGGTTTGTGGGAACAGATTCATAATCCCAATTTTAAACCTATCGAATTCGATAGGTTTAAAGCGGAGTCGGGAGATAATGCATTTACATTGACGCCGCAACAGTGGATAAAAGCAACAGACGCAATCGGTATTATATCAAAATCAGGACGATACGGAGGTACATATGCCCATACAGATATAGCCTTTGAATTTGCGTCTTGGATTTCACCAGAATTTAAACTCTATATTATCAAGGACTACTAGCGGTTAAAGAAAGAAGAATCAAACCGATTAGCGATTGGGTGGGATGCCAAGAGGGAACTATCAAAAATAAATTACCGTATTCATACAGATGCAGTAAAGGAATTTCTGATAACACCGACACTATCCCCGCAGGAAATGGCATATACATACGCATCCGAAGCAGATAATCTTAATATGGCGTTGTTTGGCAAGACAGCGGCACAATGGAGAAACGAAAAGGGGATAAGCGGAAAAACACCTAATATAAGAGATTTTGCTTCGGCAGAGGAATTAGTTGTACTTATCAATTTGGAAGATACCAATGCTGATTTGATAAGACAAGGGTTATCTAACATTGAACGATTAAAGATATTAAG
>NZ_JBQIKP010000014.1:0-71305 GCF_056796775.1 Schaedlerella sp. | reverse complement strand
CTGAAAATAAGAATACACCCATTTAGTCTATATGGAAATATGGAATCGAAGCTTTCGTCATCATTTGTGCCGCCGCAGGCGGTATGGTAACAAATTTGAAAGATGTAAGAAACTTTTTGAACGGTGGCATGGACAGGAGAATGGAAGAATCACGTGTATGTTCGGACCACAGGGAGCGGACATGCTCAGTAAGGAATTGCTTCTGGAAATAAAATCCGCAGCGGATCATCGGAAAACCGGAATCCATATGCATGTGTCCCAGGGCGACCGTGAGATTGACCAAATGATAAAAAGATATGGTATGCGTACAATTCCGTTTTTGGAAGAAGTCGGTTATCTGGATGAACAATTGATGGCAGTACATTTGACAGAGGCAACAGAGGAAGAGACCAGATTTCTGGCCGGCCGCGGCGCAGGAATGGTTTTGTGCAGCGGAAGCATCGCAATCATTGATGGAATTGTTCCGCCGGCCGCCGCTTTCCTGGAAGTCAGCGGTCGGCTGGCACTGGGATCAGATCAGGCTCCGGGCAATAATTGCAACAATATGTTTAACGAAATGAAGTTTACCGCAATATTGAATAAGTGTAAATCCGGAAATCCAAGCATTTTTCCTGCATGGAAAGTACTAAGAATGGCAACCATTGAAGCTGCCCGTGCAATCGGCCTCGGAGAGGAAACAGGTTCTATTGAGGTCGGAAAGAAAGCAGATATCATTATGGTTGACTTTACACAGCCATGCCTGGCGCCGATCATTCATTATCCGGTACGGAACATAGTTCCGAATCTGGTTTACTCAGCAAAAGGCAGTGAAGTTGAGATGGTTCTGGTGGATGGAAAGGTATTGATTGACGGCTTTAAAGTAGTATCCGTTGATGAAGGGAAGGTAGTCAGAGATGCGCAGGAGGCGGCATTCAGAGTAGCAAAAGCAGCGGAAGGACCATTTTCCAGGATTCCGGATACACCGCTGCGTGAAATGATGGAAAATGGGGAGTTGTAGGAGGTGTTTGGATATCAATGGATTTGATCATTTATAATGCCAATATTGTGACAGAAGAAAAAACAATTTCAGGATTTATTGGGATTGAAAACGGAAAATTTGCGGTTATCGGAGAGGGAAGACCTGAGATGGATGCAAAAGAAATGGAAGATGCCGGCGGTAATTATATTTTACCAGGAGCTATAGATACTCATCCGCATTTTTTTGATCCCGGGGCCGAATGGCGGGAAGACTTCAGACATGGAACAAGGGCGGCGGCAAGCGGCGGATTTACGACGGTTTTGGATATGCCTAATACAACTCCTCCGGTCAAGGACCGGAAAACATTCGAACTGAAAATGCAGAGAGCAAAGGAAAATTCTCTGATTGATTTTGCTTTTTGGGGTTCGGCAATGCCGGACAATATCCATGAGTTTGAAGTATTAAAAGAATTAGGCTGCATAGCATTTAAGGCTTTTACAATTGATGCGGGGCCGGATTTTATGTGGTCGGACGAATATGACCAGTTCAGAGAAATGGAAAAACTGGCTGAACTGGGATGTATATATGGAGCGCATGCCGAAAATCCCGGTATGGTAAAACGGTTTTCAGAAAAAAATATCAGTAGGGAATGGAGCCTGGAAGTCCACGATGCGGAGAGACCGTGGCAGGCGGAACTTACAGCGATTCATACACTGCTGCTGTATGCCGGATGTACGGGATGCAGTCTGCATATTTGTCATATGTCAATACCGGAGGGAGCCCGGCTTATAGCGGAAGCAAAGATGAAAGGCATCGATGTGACGGCAGAGACCTGCTCTCATTATCTTACACTGAATTATGAGGACCATGCGGAATACGGTACATTCGCAAGGATCAATCCTCCTCTTCGAAGCCGGGAACGTATGAACCGTCTTTGGGAATTTGTGCTGGACGGCACGATTGACTACTTGGGGACGGATCACGCCCCTTATCTGGAAGAGGAAAAGCTGCCTGGGGATGGGAATCTGAGGAACGCTATGTGCGGCGCGCCGGAAATTGATATAGCAATCCCTCTGCTGCTCGATGAAGGTGTAAAAAGGAGAAACATGTCATTGCAGAGGTTTGCTGCATTTACCGCTGCAAATGCGGCTAAGAGGTTTCGGCTCTATCCGAAAAAAGGAGCAATTATGGTTGGCTCGGATGCCGATTTTTATATTGCCGATCTGAATGCCGGATGGATCTGCAGCAGAAAAAACACTTTTTCAAAGAGCAAAGTCTGCAGATTTGCACATGAAGGAAAAGCATTAAGCTCCAGGATTGTAAGCACATATCTGCGAGGAAATGTAATCTTTGAAAACGGAAGAATAAAAAAAGAACCGGGATACGGACGATATATCTCGGTATAGAAAAATTCGGTTTATATGGAGTTGTAAAAATGGCTGACGATATAGTAGGTGGTTCACGGAATACTACTGCAATATATTGTCAGCCATTTTCCGACAGCCTGATAAGTGACCGAATGATTAAAGCGGCGCAGGCCCGGTTGATTCACCGATAATCAGTTTTGGCTCGCCGGATAATTTCAACACATCGATACTGTTGTTATTTAGCAGCATATCAACGGCAAGCCTGCAGAGAGGCTCTGTACAGTATTCAACAGTTGTCAGTGTTGGATGGGCCATATGAGCCAGATAAGTATTATCAAAACCACAGATCGAAATATCCTCCGGGATACGGATACCGTCCATGTTAAGCGCTTTTGATAAAAGTCCAAATGATACCAGGTCATTTACACCGATAACGGCAGTGTTCCGCTTTTTTTTCAATATAGATTCCATAGCGGCAAATCCGGCGTTTGCCTCCAGATTATCGGAAGCGACAACGGGATTTGTAATGACTTCTAAAGCATCTTCACCCAGACCCGCATTCTGGACGGCGGCCTTGATTCCCTGCAGACGCATCTGCCGGGTCAATGAAACTGAGGTGACAGGGCTCATTACATAGGCAATATTTTTATGCCCCAGCTGCAATAAATGTTCTGTCAGAATCTTTCCGCATTGGAATCCATTCAGGCTGATGGTATTTATTGAAATATCCTCAGACTTTTCACTGATCAAAATAACCGGGATATTGTGAGAAATCCTGGTAATCTGCTTGACCCAGTTGGGTGTAAAGAGATAGATGATCCCATCTACCTGGTGTTCGACACATAAATCCAGATAAGATTTTTCTCGTTCTGCATTTCGATAGGTACAGCAAAGCATCACGTTATATCCGAGCTCAGCCGTATAATTTTCGATATATTGCATAAGCTTCTGATAAAATGGGTTGGCCATTGTAGGCAGAAAAATTCCCAGCAGTTTAGAGCGGCTTGTTTTTAACCCCTTTGCAAAGGAATTTGGTATGTAGTTCAGCTCTCTGGCCGCATCTAATACTTTCCGCCGTGTCTCATCGGATAAGGAGATGCCGGGGGTATTGTTTAAAACAAACGACACGGTAGTCTGTGAAACGCCGGCCAGTTTTGCTACGTCTTTGGAAGTTGCTCTCTTCATAAGGATACCTCATTACTAATATTTATTAATAATATTATACGTTCAGAGGTGTAAAATTTCAAGTTTTTTGCATTCTCTTTTTCAATAAAAAATTAATTTATTTCATTTTTCTATTGACATTCGTGTATATAAATAATAAAATTAAACAAACAATTAAAACGTATTAGTAAATAGATAAGTAAAGGAGGAGAACATGAGATTAGAAAACTATGTGGCATTGATCACCGGAGGGGCGAGCGGAATTGGGGAAGCTACAGCGCGTTTGTTTGTTGAAAGAGGCGCGAAGGTTGTAATTGCGGATCTGGATGAGGAGAGAGGCAGGAAGATTGAAAGTGAACTGGCTCCAAACGCCGTATTCTGCAAAGTAGATGTGAGCAAGTCCGAACAGGTGGAAAAAATGTTCCGGATGACAGAGGAAAAATTTGGAGTTTTGGATGTCCTGTTCAACAATGCGGCATATTCGCTGAGCAAAACATTGTGGGATACGACGGAAGAGGACTGGGATCAGGTAATGACGGTGAATTTGAAAGGATATTTTTTATGCGCAAAATATGCGCTCCCACTATTGAAGAAAAGTTCCCATGGAGCGATTGTATGTACCGGAAGTGAACTGGGAATCGTAGGGTGTGTGGAGTCGCTTGCATACAATACATCCAAAGGCGGAATTATCCAGTTCGCGAAGAGCCTTGCACTGGAACTTGCACCGTTTGGTATCCGTGTCAACGCTGTGTGCCCGTCTGGTACAGAGACCCCGGCATTTGTAAAAGATATGTCGCGTTCCGGGGATTACGAAGGAGAATGCGCAAGACTGATTGCAAGCTATCCGCTGCATCGATTGGGACAGCCGATTGATATTGCACGAGCAGTCGCATTTTTAGCAAGTGAAGAAGCCTCATTTATCACGGGAACACATCTGATGGTTGATGGAGGATACACCGCACAATAGTTCAGGAGGAAAGAAAATGTCAAATACGGAAAAGAAACAGGGTGAATTAAAACGTAAATTAGGTGTCGGAGCGGCATTGGCAATTGCGGTCGGGACAACGGTTGGCTCAGGAATTTTTACTTCGCTTGCTGAAGTGGCAGGCGCATCCGGTTCGGCAGCTATGATGATTGCAAGCTTTATTATCGGCGGTTTGATAATGATTCCGCAGAATATGCTTTACGCAGAATTGTCGTCCGCATATCCTGAAGATGGGGGACAGTTTACATGGTTAAAGGAGGCGAATTGGAGACCTATCGCATTTTTGAACGGATGGCTGGCTTTTTGGGCAACAGATCCATGTACCTGCTCAGTTATGTCACTTTCTATTGCCAGTTATGTTGCCTTTTTTATTCCGTCTCTTCAGGGATTTCCGATTAAAATCATGGCAGTATGCATCATTCTGGCTTTTACATATCTGCACTATAGATCCGTAGAAGCAGGTGCAAAATTCCAGGAGCTTATCACAAGCCTGAAGATGCTTCCATTCTTTCTGCTGATCATCGTCGGACTGTTCTTTATGAATGGCTCCCAGTTGGCAGAACCTGCTATCGTTGGCGCGCCGGTCGGCATTGCGGCACTTTTGGCAGGCGTTTCCGCTACAACATGGTCTTATGACGGTGCAATCGGCGCATGCTATATGACAGGGGAAGTAAAAGATCCGTCAAAGACGATGCCGAAGGTTATGATTGGATGTATTGCGATCGTGATTTTACTATACGGAGGACTCTCGACGATAGCGGCAGGGCTGATACCGATCGGAGAGCTTGCAGCTACGGATACACCGATTGCACTTGCATTTTCAGAAATTCCTATGATCGGAAAGGCAGCAGGCATCGTGACGGCGCTTCTGGCGATTCTTGTAATAACCGGCTCTATGTCCGGCGCAACAATGTATCAGCCGAGACTGGAATATGCGATGGCCAAAGACGGCTTATGGTACAGTCGTTTTGCAGAGGTTCATCCGGAATATAACACGCCGTCCTTTGCACTCGGCGCGCAGGCGGTATACGCTATTTTGCTGGTATTCCTGTCAGGAATCAATGACCTTCTTGGATACTTTACCGTAATCTGCCTTGTGAAAAACATGCTGGTATTCTGTACAATGTTTGTACACCGCAGCAAAGCGTCCTATAATCCGGGATGGAAATGTCCTGCGTGGAAGATTATGACGATCATAGCCATTTTTGCAAATGGAATCCTTTTGGTTTCCACGTTCCTCTGGGCGCCGGGAGCATCTTTGATCGCAGGTGTTGTTGCTCTCGTAACAGGACTTCCGGCATACTATTATTTTGAACACAAAAATAAGAAAAAGCAGACACAGGCCAGATAGGGGGAGGAAACGATTTTGAAAAAGGAATTGATTTCAACAGATCGGGCTGCACAGCCGGGAGGATGGTATTCCCAGGGGTTTCAGGTAGGAGATTTTGTTTTTACAGCCGGAATAACGGGAACAGATCCGGTAACCGGAAAGCTGGTTGGACCGGACGATATCCAGGCTCAGACACATCAGATTATGAAGAACATGAAGGCGATCCTGGAAGCTGCCGGAACAGATCTGGAGCATGTATTCAAAACACTGGTATTTGTTGCCGATATCGATCAGTTTTCAATTTTCAACGAAACCTATAAGCAGTATTTTCCGGAAAATCCCCCTGCGCGTTCTACGATGCAGGTTGGAAAATTTAATGGAGGAATGGCAATAGAAATAGAAGCAATTGCGGTGATAGAGAAATAAAATTTACAGGTAGTGTTGAAAAAAAGACGGGTCTTTCGGGATTCGTCTTTTTAAAAAGAAGAGAAGTGCTGCACTGAAAGAAAACCTGGAGACTGTGCTGTCTGCAGAAAAATGGGACATGGAAGTGATCATTGATGTGAACCCTGGAGACCTGCGGGGACAGGAGCAGGGGCCGCTTGATGAGCGGCTCCTTTCTTTGCGGCACAATTTTAATTTTAAAGAAATATGTTCTGCGCTTTCCCTTGAATCGTGATACAATAAAAAAGTGGGGGATTAGAATTTAAATTTCTGCTCACATAAAATATGAGGAAGGGGGATTCCGATGGAGAGGAAAAAACAGATCAACTCAAACCGGAAATATACAACTGGCTTTCTATAGTCCGGATCTGCACTTACGTTTATTTCTTAATTCAGGCGGACCGCGCCTGATACAATGAAAAAAGAAAGGAATGCGGGATTGTTGAAATCTGCCTGTGGTTATGGACTCTTTCGGCAGCAGGCCGCAGCCGTACCTGCCGTCTGCCGCTGTTTTTGAGAATAACATCAGTTATGAACGACAGATTAACTGAGCCGGATGATTCAATCCGTGCATAAGGCAAAATGAAATCATATGAACATGACAGAGCTACAAAATACGAATTATGGAAGGGGAGCAGTTTATTTGGCAAAGCCTGCGCAGCCATCCGGGAAGCAGCCGCAGAGGTCTTTTTCACAGATGGCAGACGCACAGCTGAAGCTGGGATATCTGTATTACACAGTGGATCTGGTCAGCGGGCAGGAGTTATATATGAATTATGACGAGAGCTCCACGGAGGAGGACCCCGTCATACTGGCGGAAGGAATTGATATTCACGGCAATGCATTCCGTCAGAAGATCCATCTGAATGAGATTGACGTGAAAAATGCGTCTCTTGCGGAAATGACTGCTCTGAATCTGCATCTGGGAAAGCAGGGTGACCAGGCGATAAAATCTCATTACAGCTTTCCACTGGAAACCTTAAGCAGCCAGTGCAATCTGACCACCAAAATGGATTTTGAACAATATTTTCAGCAAAACAATAAAAAACTGCAGTCGGCAGGCTGCAGAAAGGAAGTCGAGCTCTACAAAAGCGAGCTGGAGAGATATCTGTTTTTCCAGAAGGGCGGAAAGCTTCGGAAGAATAAGGCGCGCGAGCATGTCCTGTTTGAAAAGGAAGAAACGGATAAGACGGGTGTATTCAGCAATAAAACACTGGCTGAGGCAGCAGGGTTTAAGCTGGATCCGGAGATGGACTGGACAGGCGATGCTTCCGGCACCCGGGGAGGCACATGATGGATTACATACGTGCGGTAGAAATCCTGCCGCGGGAATTAATTGAACAGCTGCAGCAATATGCGGACGGCGCTGTGATCTACATTCCGAAAAAGGAGGAGGAAAAAAAGGCCTGGGGAGAGCAGACAACAACGAAGAAGGAGCTTGCAAGAAGAAATGAAAAAATATATGCCGATTTTTTGAGAGGAAGCTCCGTCAAAGAACTGGCAGAAGAATATTTCCTCGCTGAAAAAAGTATCCAGCGGATCATCCGCCAGGAAAAAAACAAATCTGATGAAAGCTTTTAGAATCTAAAATCTGTATGACGCAGAAAAAGGAGGGCGTTTTTCTCAACGCCCTCTTTTTTGGCGCGTCCGACGGGTGCTTCCAATTCACCGCGTTTCAGTAAATCTGCCGAATTTCTTATAAGTATCTTCCTTTATTATTTAGATTTATCTATAGAAAAACTTAAGAATTGCCTGATATCCTAATATCATCAAAAAAATGAACATAAAAAAATAAGATGAAAAAGCAAAATCTGAAAAAACTGCCGGCCGCGGCATCGGATAGCCGGCAGCTTTCAAGAGGAGGAGGGGCATCATGAAGTACATCACATTTGCAATTCCCTGCTACAATTCGCAGGATTATATGGAGCGCTGCATCAATTCTCTGGTAAAGGGAGGAGAGGACGTGGAGGTCCTGGTCATAGACGACGGCTCTATGGACAGTACCGGAGAGATCGCGGACGCATACGAGAGGAAATATCCTGGTATCGTTAAGGCAATCCACCAGGAAAACGGCGGTCACGGAGCAGGAGTCAACAAAGGTCTGGAGCTTGCCCGGGGACAGTATTATAAAGTCGTAGATTCGGACGACTGGCTGGAGGAATCGGCATACAAAAAGCTTCTGGCAAAGGTCAAGGAAGTCTGCGATGCCGGAAGCCCGGAAGAGATGCCGGATCTGTTCGTCTGTAACTATGTGTATAACCACCTGGACGAAGGAACCTCACGGGAGATGAATTACCGGAATGTATTTCCGGCAGATACGCTGTGTACCTGGAATGACATCAATCATTTTTCACCGTCCCAGTATCTGATCATGCACGCGCTGGTCTACCGGACAGAGGTGCTGCACCAGTCCGGAGTCCGGCTGCCGGAGCATACATTTTATGTAGATAATCTGTTTGCGTACCAGCCCCTTCCCTATGTGAAGAAGCTGTACTATATGGACATTGCCCTGTATCAATACTATCTGGGACGGGAGGATCAGTCCGTCAATGAAAAGGTGCTGATGCGCCGGATCGACCAGCAGATCAAGGTGACGGAGCTGGTGGCGCGGTGCATGGATCTGGATGAGGTGGCAGAGCGGTATCCGAAGCTGGCGGTGTACATGCGGAGAAACATTTCCATCATGATGGCGATTTCCTCGATCCACCTGCTTCTGATCAATTCCAAGGAAGCATATACAAAGAAAAAGAACCTGTGGAGCGGCATCAAATCCAATGACCGCAGGCTGTATTACCGTCTAAAATTCGGGACCATCAGCGGATTGACCGATCTGCCCGGAAAGCTGGGAGGGAAGCTGACCATCGGCGGTTACCGTCTGGCCAAGAAGGTATATCAGTTCCAGTAGAGTCTAGTGTAGTGGGCGAAGGAGATTTGGCGGAAGAAAGGAATGGGAAGCGGCGAAGATTAACAGGCCGCATGCTCTTAACAGGCTGCACGTTTTTAACAAGCCGCACGTTCAGATAACAGGATAGATAAGTGCATAAAAAGACAGCGAGGGGGAAAGACAGTGGCGCGGATTTACATAGCATTGGTAGACACACCGGGGATTTTTGCGTATCTCATACGGCGTTTTTTGAAACAGAAATACATCCATGTGGTCATCTCCATGGATGCGGAGCTGGAGGAAGCGTACAGCTTCGGAAGGCGGAACCCGTTTATCCCGGTGATCGCGGGATTCGAAAAGGAAAATAAGAGAAAGATTCTGCGCGCCTTTCCGACCGCGGATTACATGATCTGCGAAATGGAATGCACAGGGCGGCAGAAGGAGCAGATCCGGCAGACGCTGGAACAGGATATGCGGGATCGATTCCATTATCACTATGCGGTGCTTGGACTGCCATTTATCCTGTGCGGCAGGCCCTTTTACCAGAAGAACCATTACACATGTTCCTCCTATATCGCAAGGTTATTGTCGGAAAATGGGATTCAGGTTTCGGAAAAGCATTTCTCATTGGTGACGCCCAGAGATTTTTATGAATATCCGGACAAACAGGTTCTCTTCGAAGGCGCTCTGGAGGAGATCGTACATACGGAGGAATCCTGGAAACTTCGGAAACCGGAGGCTGTATATGAATACTGACAGAAAGCAGAGAATCCGAAAAAATCTGATCAATTATACGATATTTCTCCTGATCATGGGACTGACTTTTTATACCGTGCTGCACGGACAGGACTGGAATCAGATCTGGGAGGCGCTCAAAGGACTTTCCCTCCCCTGTCTGCTGCTGATCCTTGCGGCCGCGTTGTTTTTTGTGTGCGCGGAAGGGAGCATGATCTGGTATCTCCTGCGGATGATCAGCCCGGACAGCAGCGGGCTCGGCAAATGTATCTCCTATTCCTTTATCGGATTTTTTTATTCCGGTATCACACCCTCCTCAACGGGAGGACAGCCGGTGCAGCTTTATTATATGAAGAAGGATGGAAATGCGCTTTCAGACAGCTCGGTCGTCCTGATGACGGTTGCGCTGCTCTATAAATTCGTGCTTGTGATCATCGGATGCGCCATGCTGGTTTTCTGGTATGACCCGCTGAGATCCTACCTTCGGAAATATTTCGGCCTGTATATCCTGGGACTTGTGCTGCATGTGGTTCTGGTGGCCGTGCTGCTGGCGGTCATGCTGGCGCCGGAGGCAATGAAGAGGCTGATCTTTCAGATCGAGCATTTCCTGACACGGATCCGGATCTTGAAGCCGTCAGCCGGAAGGGCGGAAAAGATCCGCCAGTTTATCGGCGGATATCAGGAAGCGGTTCATTTTCTGGCAAAACAGAAGTACAGGATGCTGCTGGTCCTTGGGATCACATTTCTGCAGAGGTGCAGCCTGTTCCTCCTCACCGGGCTGGTGTATCTGGGATTTTCCCAGCAGGGGACCAGCCTTCTGACGGTGATGCTTCTGCAGGCTTCTGTGTCCGTGGCGGTGGATATGCTCCCCCTTCCGGGGGCGCAGGGGATCACGGAACTGATGTACTGCCGGGTGTTCAGCCATGTGTTTTCACAGGCCTGCCTCATGCCGTCGCTGTATGTGGCAAGAGGGAGCAGCTTTTATTTTGTTCTGGTGGTCAGCCTTCTTGTGGTGCTGCTCAATGAAGCGGTCCGGCGCAGGGGAGAAACGGTGAAGGAGAGGCAGTGCTTGAGAGCCGCAGGACGCAGGTATACCTTGTGAAACGGCCGAATGGCCATAACGGGATGCCCTTGGGTATACTTTATAAAACGGCCGAATGGCCATAACAAAAAATATGTAAAGCAGGGAATCATACGGCGATTTCCTGCTTTACATATTTTTTGAAGCTATTCTTCTTCCACAAATTCGTCTTTCCCAAGTCCGCATACCGGGCATACCCAGTCATCCGGAAGATCTGCAAATTCGGTGCCGGGCTCGATTCCGTTGTCCGGATCACCCACTTCGGGATCATAGATATATCCGCAGGGTTCACATACATAGCGTTTCATGATCAATACCTCCTTGCTTATTTTCATGTACTCTCAAAAGGGAATTTTTATAGACCACACCTTTGCCAGGCATGCACTGTAACGGGAAATTCCCTGATTCGATACAATAACAGTATAACGCGCAGGCAGATGATTATGCAAGTATTCTTTCTCAAAGTTCCGTGTCTTTAAATATGAAATGCCTTAAGACTATTGACAAATAAAGGAAATGCGGTAAAAATATGATGAAAGGGAGTTATGGGGGAATACGAATCCATGATATCAGGAGGCAGATTATGACAAGAACATTGAAGAAGAGACCATTTTACGGAAGCCAGTCACAGGAGATTGCAGCCTATGAGGCTCCCCACCGTGCAGCGGCGAGAAAAGCAGCGAGCGAAGGAATCGTACTGCTGAAAAATGAAAAGCAGACCCTTCCTCTTGCGAAGGGAAGCCGGATAGCGCTCTACGGTCCGGGAGCAACCCACATGATCAAGGGCGGCACAGGCTCCGGGGATGTCAACGAGAGAGAGGTCGTGAACATTTACCAGGGACTGCTGAACGCCGGCTATACCGTGACGAGCAGGGACTGGATTGATGCCTATGACAGGATCTACACGGACGCGAGAATTGCATGGCGGGACGGGATCCTGGAACGGGCAAAGGAAGAAGAATTTTTTATCGCATATTCGACCAGCCCGTTTTTCGTGCCGGACGGTCCGGATGTGGAAAAGACAGACGCGGACATCGCGATTTATGTGCTGAGCCGCGTGGCCGGGGAAGGGGCGGACCGGTTCAACGAGAAGGGAGACTTTTATCTGACGGATCAGGAAGCAAAAAATATCCGGGATATCTGTAGGCTTTATGAAAAGGTAATCCTCGTGATCAATACAGGCGGGCTTGTAGACCTTTCCTTCGCAGATCAGTATGAAAATATCGGCGCCATCCTGTACCTTGTTCAGCCGGGCATGGAGGGCGGCAATGCCCTTGCGGATGTGATCTCCGGTCAGGCAGTGCCAAGCGGAAAAATGACGGACACCTGGGCGGATAAGTACGAGGATTACCCCAATGCCATGACATTTTCCCATATGAACGGAAATGTGGATCAGGAAAAATACGAAGAAGGCATTTATGTAGGCTACCGCTATTTTGATTCGTTCCAGGTACCGGTCAGATATAGCTTCGGATTCGGCCTGTCTTATACAGATTTTCAGATCGAGACCGTAAAGGTGACGGCAGGATCGGAAGTGGCGGCGGAGGTAAAGGTGACCAATACCGGAAAGCTGTACAGCGGAAAGGAAGTGGTGCAGGTTTATGTATCGGCGCCTGTCGGGAAGTTGGAAAAGGAAAGCCGCCGTCTGTGCGGTTTTGCAAAGACCGGCCTGCTGGCTCCGGGAGAGAGTGAGACATTGACGATCCGTTTTCCGGTTTACCGGATGGCATCCTATGACGAGTCCTCTGCGGAATGGCTGCTGGAACGCGGAACCTACGGCGTATGGATCGGCAATTCCCTGGCTGACAGCAGGATGGAAGCGATGCTTGTGCTGGAAGAGGAGAAGGTACTGTCCAGAGTGAAGAATATCTGCCCGCTCAGGGAAGAGTTGAATCTGCTCTCGATTCCGGAGGAAAAAAGGATTGCGCGCTATGAAGCAGACCTGGAATCCGGACGCGGGAACGGGGCTGCGGAGATTCCGCTGGACCTCTCCGGTGTGGAAACCGAAGTCATTGACTACGAAGCAGCTTATGAGCCGGAGGACGACGAGGCGGCGCAGATCGTAAATGGCCTGGATACCGAGCAGCTCATCCGTCTGGCCACAGGGGAGCCTGCCAAGGGACAGGGGAGCAACCTGGGATCCGCAGGCGTCTCCGTACCGGGCTCTGCGGGAGAGACAAGCACTGCGGCTTATGAGCAGGGCGTGGCAAATATCGTGCTGGCGGACGGCCCTGCGGGCTTAAGGCTGATGCAGACCTATGGGGTGAAGGACGGTGTGATCCGGATGCCCTCCTTTGAGGCCAGCTTTGAGCACGGCTTTTTCAGCCAGGGATTCCAAGCAGAGGGAACGCCCTATTATCAGTATTGTACGGCGATTCCGGTGGGAACCATGCTGGCCCAGACCTGGAATGAAAAGCTGATCGAAGAAACGGGCGCCATGATCGGGAAAGAGATGGAGCATTTTGGCGTGACGCTCTGGCTGGCGCCGGGGATGAACATCCACAGGAATCCGCTGTGCGGAAGAAACTTCGAATACTATTCCGAAGATCCGCTGGTCAGCGGGAAGATGGCCGCTGCCATGACAAAGGGCGTGCAGAGTGTTCCGGGATGCGGTACTACGATCAAGCATTTTGCGTGCAACAATCAGGAGGACAACCGGATGGGCTCTGACAGCATCCTGTCTGAGCGGGCCCTGCGGGAGATCTACCTGAAAGGCTTCGAGATCGCCATCCGGGAATCCCGCCCTATGTCCATTATGACCAGCTACAATCTGATCAACGGCATCCATGCCGCCAACTGCAGGGATACCTGTACGGCTGCCGCGAGACAGGAATGGGGATTTGACGGCGTGATCATGACCGACTGGACGACCACAGAGCACGGGGAGGACTGCACGGCGTCCGGCTGTATGCGTGCGGGAAATGACCTTGTCATGCCGGGACAGTTTTCAGACCATGACAATATGAGAAAGGAACTGAAGCAGGGGACTCTGAAAGAGGAAGATCTGAGGAGATGCATCACCAGGCTGGTGAGAGTTGTGCTGCGGTCCGGGCTGTATGAGACGACAGAATAAACAGGAAAAATAGAATAAAGAATGCCTATCCCGTTTGTCCGCAGGATAGGCATTTTTTTAGACCATTTTATACTAAATTTCTATAAAAGTTGTTTTTTTTCGTATATGGATTGTTATATATCATAGATGCATCACAAGAAGAGAGGAAGTGGATCACGCGTGTCTGCCGGCAATTTGCTGAACCACATTTTATACAAGGATGGATATCTGGAAAAATTAATCACAGACAACTATGAATCCATTTACAAATACTGCTGTTATCATCTGAACCAGCGTCATGCAGCGGAGGATCTCACGCAGGAGGTGTTCTTGAAATTTCTGAACAATCTGGACCATTACCGGGATTATGGAAAAATAAAGAATTACCTCTATGTGATCGCCGGAAATCTGATCCGGAATTATTTTAAGAAGCCGAAGGAGGTCTGCATTGAGGATGGGGGAAACCGGGAGGAAACGGTTCCGGACCATGCAGGGGATATCCTGGACAGGCTGATGGTCATGGATGCGCTGTCCGCTCTGGATCAGACGGAAAAGGATATTGTGATCTTAAGGTATTATCAGGATCAGAGAATCCGGGATATATCAAGGATACTGGGGATTCCGGCATCGACTGTGCGGTATAAGCTGAAAAACGCAGAAAAGAAGTTAAAGAGCACGCTGGAGCTGTGACAGAAAGGAGCGAGTCTATGGAAAAACGAAAATTAAAAAAATATCTGGCATCCGTTCAGGTCCCGGAATACAGCTCCCAGGGCTTACAGGAGACCATATCCCAAGCAAAGAAAATCCGTTTTCATCCGGAAAAGCAGAGGATGACCAATCTCCAATTTTTCCGAAACCAGCTTTATTTTATCCGGAAGGAGTTCTGGGGATTGAAATTGCTGTTTACCGGACTGTTCCTCTGCCTGATCTTATCTGAACCGGCAGAGCCGGACAGCTGGATCTGGACCTTCTCGGCCATATCCGGTCCGTTGCTGTGTCTGGCAAATGCAAAGATACTATGCGATATTTTTCAGCCCGGAATGCTGGAGCTGCAGATGACGACGAGGCACTCCCTCCGGAAGATCCTGGCTTTCCGCCTGCTGCTGTCCGGGGTGCTGGATTTTCTGATCCTTGCCTGCTGTGCCGCTATCTTTACCCTGGGGCAGGGCGTATATCTGCGGCAGACATTGCTGTATACGCTGGTTCCCTACAACCTGATGTGCCTTGGGTGCCTCGCAATCCTGAACCGAAGGAGCGAGGAAAACAGCATGCTCTACTGCATGACCTGGGGAGCTTTTCTGACCTTTGCGGCGTGGCTCTTAAAGGCGGGGGGATTCCCGATCTATACGATGGAGTATCGGGAAAGCTGGCTGCTTTCCGGAGTTCTGTCAGCTCTGGGGGTGATGTGGGAGATCAAAAAGCTTTTAAAATTCGGAGGAGGAAACACGGATGAAATTAGAGTTGGAACGTTTGTCTAAACATTTTAAAAACAAGATTGCCGTGGAGGAGGTGAACACGGTATTGACCGAAGGGATCTATGGATTTCTGGGAGCAAACGGCGCGGGAAAGACCACGCTGATCCAGATGATCTGCGGGATCATAAACCCCACGGCGGGAGAGGTGAAGCTGGACGGAAAAAATACGGCCGGCATGGGAGAGGACTACCGGGATCTTTTGGGATATCTGCCCCAGGAATTCGGCTATACCCCCGGATTCACGGCAAAGGACTTTCTGCTGTATATCGCTTCGATCAAAGGACTGGAACCGAAGTTTGCGAAACGGAGGACAAAGGAGCTTCTGCAGCTTGTGAATCTGGAGGATGAGGCAGGCGCAAAGATCCGGACCTTTTCCGGGGGGATGAAGCGGCGGCTGGGGATCGCTCAGGCGCTCCTCAATGACCCGAAGCTCCTGATCCTGGATGAACCCACGGCAGGGCTGGACCCCAAGGAACGGGTGTATTTCCGGAATCTGATCTCGGGGATGTCAAGAGACAAGATCATCATCATTTCCACCCACATCGTATCGGATATCGAATACATTTCCGACAGGATCCTGGTCATGAAAAAAGGCAGATTCATTCTGGACGGTCCGGCGGAAGAGCTGGTGAGAGAAGTAGACGGCATGGTCTGGGAATGCAGGGTGCCCCAGAAGGAATGGCCCGAGTTCGAGCAGGAGCGCTGCATTGCCAATGCTCACAACCGGGAGCATATGGTGGAAGCCAGGGTGGTCTCCCCGAAGAGGCCGTATGAAGGGGCGGAGACGGTGGAACCGACACTGGAAGACCTGTACCTGGAATGCTTCTGGGATGAATTATGAAGAGGGATCATAAGGAACTGTATGAAAATAACTTATGCATTTTGGCTTGAAGCGTTGTGATCTGTAGATGTTCAGGCCGCTGAATGCAGGCGCATCTGTGAAAAAATAGAAGAACTATGACCGGGAATGATAAATGGAGGAGAAATGCTATGGGCGGAATGATCCGGTATGAATGGAAAAAAATATGGTCAAGCAGGCTGACTCAGCTTTCTGTGCTGGGATGTACGTTGTTTTTGCTGTTCTGTACATGGGCGGAATTAAGGCAAATCTCCGCATGGGACAGCCAGGGAAATCAGCATTCCGGGACTGCGGCAAAGGAGATTTTAAAACAGACGCAGTTAAGGCAGGAACTGGACCAGGAATCTGTGGAAGAAATCATGGAGGAATATCTGGAGAAGGCAGAGGAGATTGCGGAAGCGGAGGAAAATCCGGAGGATGCCTTAGACAAATTCTGGCGGACGGTTCGGCTGTCGCAGGGGGAACTGTATGGTTTGATCAAGGATACTTACGAGGAGTGGGTAAGCGACCTCCCTGCGGAGAATGTATTTCGGCAGAACATGGGAAGGGATTTTTACCAGGCGCGAATGGAAAAGGTTCGGGAATATACAGCGCGTTTGAGGAGCGGCGGCGTTATATCCGCGAAGGAGGCCGAATATTGGAATGACCGAAATGCTACGGTTTCGGAATATGTATATGGATATTGCACGGGATGGAAGTCTGTCTTACAAGGCATGAAGTGGAGCATTCTGATCATGATGATCACCTGTGTCGGGATCGCTCCGGTCTTTGCAGGAGAATACCAGTCAAAATGCGATTCCCTGTTCCTGTGCATGAAATACGGCAGGAGCAGGCTGCCGGCCGCGAAGATCGCTGCGGTCTGGCTGTTTGCGAGCGTGGTCTATTTTGGACTTACGATCCTCAATTCCGTATGGATCTTGCTGTCGGCGGGGGCGGAAGGCTGGGATACGTCTGTGCAGTTTTTGTATCCGACCGTGCCGGTGAGCTATCCTGTGACGGTAGGTCAGGCCTGCCTTCTGGTGCTCCTGCTGGGATATGTACTGACACTGGGGATCATGGCAATGACATTGTGGATGTCCTCGATCTTCAAGAATGCGTATGGGGTGATCGTAGTGGCGCTTCTGCTGCTGATCGTTCCGTCGTTTCTGCAGGCGGGGTTCGGCGGATATCTGCTGCAGCATATCCTGGCCCTGCTGCCGTCGAATATCATGAGCTTTGACTTTACGAATTATACGGCTTATGCTGTCGGCGGAAAGATGATAAGCTGTCTGTCCATGGATCTGATCGTCAATGGGGCAGCGGCGGTGATATTTTCCGCGGCGGGGTATGGGATGTTCCGGAAGCATCAGGTGAATCAGTAGTCGGATTCCATAGACAAATTCTTAATATAATCTTGCTATTAGAAAAAGGCGGCAGAAGCAGATTTTTGTTGTAAGAATAAAATTTTAACGATATAATATGTATAGGGGAGAAGAGACTTTTCGTATGAGGAGGTGAAATAATGGCGTTTTCAGAAAAATTGATGGATTTGGAAACATTGGAAATGTCTAATAAACGTAATCATAAAGTTATGATCACGGATGAGGCAATTGAAAAGGTTCCATTTATCCGATATAAAGAGATTCCGGAAGAAGAATATCCAATTATCCAAATGCTTGCAAAAAAAGTATTGCAGCTGTCAAAGGATGAAAATGAATCTAATGAAGTAGCTATTACGTACAGTATGGACAATACAGAAGATGAAAGAGAGGCAGAGCAATGTTTTGGTGTAGATTTTGGAGATGACCATTCTGCCGATCCAATGCGTGATAGTTATTCATTTCATCTGATATGCGAAAGTAAAAAATGTGCTGTTATTTCATTACACAATCATCCGTCATTATCTAAAATATCTTTGGTAGATGTTCGTTTTTTTCTTGAGCATCCGGCTATTAAACTGTTGACGGTTGTTACAAATCTGGGCAATATATACTATTTAGTTAAGAACAATAAATTCAATTGGGGAAAAGCGATTGAGATTTTTAATGAAGCGGTATCTATGAACAACGAAGCTATAGGTTTAAAGGCTTTGCAAAAAGCTTCAGAACATTTTTTGAAAAACTGTTCTAAAGCAGGTATAGTTTATGAAGACAGATAGGAGGTGTGTGTTATGAAATATGGTCATGCGGTGCTGGGGGAATCACCTGAATTGTATCAAGAAGCAGCAGAATGGGGCAGGGAGCAAAAAAAGCGTCTGGACAAAAATGAAAAAGCCAGAGCCATTATACGTGAAAGTCTGGCTCCTATGCTCGAAGAAAAACGAAAAATACTTGCCAGCCGGCAAAACGGCAAATAAAAAATCATGTCCTGTTTTTTTCGTAGATTAACTTTGCCTGTTCCGCTACCGCTTCTTTCAGATGGGCAGGTGAAAGGATATCCACCCGGGTTCCGAAGGACAGCAGAAACCCGATCAGCCACGGATCCTCCGGCATGTTCGCGGAGACGATCAAATCCCCGTTCTCCTGCCGCTGGATCTGTGCCTTATTGAACTCATCATAGACGCGGTATGACATTTCTTTCGGAAAACGAAGCGTGACCTTCGGATATTCCCCTTCGAAGGTCTCGATCGGTCCCGGAGGATTCAGCTGCGAAAACCCTTCCTCCAGCACCTCCAGTTCTAAAATACGGTTTAATTTGAAAATCCGCCAGTCCTGCTTTTCCGTGCAAAATGCCTGCAGATACCATGCCTTTGCTTTGTAGACAAGCTTATAGGGCTGTACGGTTCTTTCGCGGATCTCTTCGTAAGAGCCTGCGTAACGGAGCTTCACATTTCTGTGGCGGATCACGGCTGATTTCAGAAGCTCGAAGGTTTCATTGTCATATCCGGGATTTCCCCATCTGGAAAAATCCACTTCAAGCCAATTCTCCGAATGGAGCTGAAACAATGCGGACAGCTTCTGTAAGGTCCGGCTGCCGTCCATGTTCCGGGTGATATGGATGCTCTGCAATGCCGCAAGGATTTCCTGCTTTTCAGCCTCGGATAGAACGGCCTTGTCCAGGACAAAATCATTCAGTAAATGAATCCCGCCGTTTCTGCCTGCTTCCGTATAAACGGGGATGCCTGCTCCGCTCAGGGCGTCGATATCCCTGTAGATCGTTCGGACCGATACCTCGAATCTTTCCGCCAATTCCGGGGCGGTAGCCTGGCCCTTATCAAGTAAATGGTATAGGATCTTAAATAATCTGCTTTCCTGCATCTGTGTTACCTCTTATGTTTCATCAGGGGAAGTTCTTCTGTATCATGGAGACATCAAAAGAGCCGACAATGAACGCTTTGCGGCGGGAATTGTCTGACGGCAAGAAAACTGCCGCCGAGACTGATGTCAGGATAACAGAGTTTGGATGGAAATGCAAGAGCAATTTCGGGATAAAATAGTGCAGGATAGAAATAAAACCAGGTACGGAAGGGGGAATTGTTTCCGTAACTGGATTCTGGACTTGAAGGATGTAAATAATCCGGCAATGATGGGTTTTATGTAATGTGAGTTGTCAGTGACAGATACTCTGTATATGTCGATACAATATTATGGCACTAATTCCCATTCACCGATATACTGTTTTTTCGTTTTATTATATCTACGCCGATACAATTTGTTCCCAATTATCTTATACTTCCAGATAATGTTATCTGCCATAGGCATGATAGCTTTGTTATTTTCACCAGATTCAGTAATTGCAGTTGGAACCTCTACTGTACACGTATCTTCTGCAAATGCAGTTGATGGAGAAAGTATGGAAAAAACAGATAAAAGTATGATAAATTTCTTTTTCATGCGTGGTCACGCTCCTTTCTGACTTTCATTATGATTATTCCGCATAATAAATGGGAAGATCACGAATTTCTTCAATATCTGGATTCTTTATAATTCCCAAAAAGTGTTCATCATCAATATAGAATTCATAAGTACCATCTGTACGCATCCGCAGATAACTGTTTTCGGTTACATAATATTCATTATCAGCACCATTTTCTATCGGCCAGGAGGGCTCAAAAATAAATAATGTAGAAACAAACAGCAGCAGGACTGCAATACCCATGACAAAATAATTTGTAAATGACATGTTCGATTCCGAGTTTATAAGCCGCATTACCCGGCATGTAACAGGCCCTGGAGAAGCCTTTGAAAAAGGCAGAGTCATTGTCGGCAGAAGTTGTTTTCTCTGCTGGCTGCGGGCGACCTTTAGCATGCACTCCAGATATAACTCCCGGTGCATGGGCGGCAGATGGACAAAGGTCGTATTGTCAGCATGGAATTCCAGGATATCTTCCAGCCGTGACCTGAACAACCTGACAAAAGGATTCCACCAATTCAGGGTGCATAAGATTTCTGCAAAAAGCATCCAGACAAAATCCACATGCCGTAGATGGCTTAATTCATGGAAAAGGATGCAGTATAATTCTTCCTGTGTGAAATCAAAATCAGGAAGAAAAATGATGGGCGAAAAAAATCCTATGACGCAGGGGGTGCTTACAAATTTTGTGCGGATCACCTTTTTTACCGGATAATGGACAGGATTTGTGTTATAAATAGCCCTCAACATTGCGGATACCTTACTGTCAGGGTCATCGGCCAAATTGGGAAAGCAGGGGATAATGCGATATAATTCTATATATTTTCTGACGGTACTGCAAACAATATAAATCACTCCGCTGATCCAGATGGACAAAAACAGCATGGATGGGGTGACGGCAATATTTCTGACTGCAAACAAAACATGTTCGTTACAAAAATCCATAACTGCAGGCAGGATTTTTTCTGAAAAAACTGTTATGGTGTGGAAAAACTCAAAAGGCAGAATCAGTCTCAACAGGATGAAAAATGAAAAGTATTTCAGAAAGCGGATATTTAGCTTTTGCGCAATACGTCCGTCTCTCATGATGATACATAAAAAGCAGATTAAACAGTTTCCACCCAAAACAGCCATGATATAAGATGTCGCTGAAAAGTGCATTTTATTTTCACCTCATATTGATTTGTGCTTTTGTAGGATTACTTTATATTGTGCCTGTGCTCATGGATGATCTTTTCCAGTTCATCCAGATTTTCATTGCTTGTCTCCTGCCTGACCAGGGCACTCATCAGGTTCAGCGAGTTAAAATTCACATGTTGAAGCTGACCGCTGAGATAATCTTCAAATGAAATCGTCGGACGGTAAGTGCGGGTTAATACGGTTCCGCGCTGGGCGATATCGGCAACCTCGATTACAGATTTTTTCAGCAGGTTCTTGATGGCCACACGAACGGTATTGATATTCAAAGCGCTTTCCATTTTCGGAATATCACTGGATGCCAGCGCTTCATCCGTATTCCAGAATACAAGCATAACATCCATCTCCTTATTGCTTAACTTCAAATTCTTCATGACAACCTCCTTCCTTTCAATATTAGTATGCTTATAGAATCCCAATTCATTGAGCTTTCGGCCGCATTACTTTTTATCCTACATAAGGCAGTATAGCATTGTATTAGAATTATGTCAATAATCAAAATTGATAAAAATAATTATTCAAGCATAAGTTGTTTTGATGCCTATAAAGTATTTTCTGGTTATATATAATAAAAAAATATTGACAAAGTAAACGAGGGAAATTACAATATGACTTGACTGAGGTTTTCGAAAACAAACAGTAACTAATACTAACAAAGGAGAGATGAAAGATGAGAAAAAAATTAAGTCTGCTTTTAGCAGTAGCAGCCTGTGTTGCGAGTATGAGCATGCCAGTATTAGCTGGAAATGTCTATGGCGTTGATGTTCAAGCAGGAGACGTTTATTCCCCAGCAGGAATTAAGGACGACAATGATGACCATTATTATTTTAGACCAACTTCATATGTTGGTACTGCATATGGAATATCAATCCCTTATTTGACTTACGCTGATGCGTATCCATATCGTCCGTTAAGGAATACACAAGGTACGACAGATTATCGCTATGGCATTGCAGTGCAGAGTGGCAATATGTATTGGCTTAAAACATATGGGACTACGAATGGATGGAGAGTACAAGGCGTCTATTGCCCATAAATTACAGTGGGGGGCAGATGTTGAATTTGCCCCTTTTGAACAGAGGAGTGAAAGAATCTGTGATGAGAAAAAAAATAATGAATCTGGTATTTTACTTTATCATTGTGTTTGCAATATGTTCATGTTCGGCAGATAAAAGGGTAAAGGAAGTTGACGCAATACAAAATAAAGAAGAAACTGAAAATATGTCGTCAAGAGAAAAGCCATCAGGAGAACCCTCCTGGAAGAAAACGGAAATTTCAAAACCAGAAGGGGTGGAATATATCCGATCATTAAAATACATGGCAGATGATACGATGCGTATATCTGCTTCGGATCCGGAGTTCCAAAATACGACAGTTTGGGACAGCAGGGACAATGGAGAGCATTGGGAGACTGCAGATGCAGATATGAGCCTGACATTGGAGAATGGATATGGATATCAGTATTCTGCTGAAGGCGGCCTGTATGTTTACAACAACACAAAGTTGGCATTTTCTTCAGGCGATGGCACAGAATCGAAAACAGTGAATGCAAATGAAGGAGAATCCTTTTATAGTGCGGATGCATCAGCAAATACATTGGCAATCCTGGTTGCCAATATGGATAGCTGGCAGTTCCGGGTGGATATCTATGATCTGGAGACAATGAACTGCCGGCAGTTAGACAATGCACAGTTTTCGGCATTTATGACTTCCGTATCAGATACGGGAGGACAGATTGCGCTGGATAGCACAGGGACAATTCTTTACATCGCGGGGGCAGGAATCGGACGGTACGATCTGAACAGTAATGAGTTCAGCTATGTGATGGAACAGGGAGACTATTATAAACTGATCAACTCAAAGCAGGAAAATAATTTGAGCAGCGAGGTTGGAATTCTGTCTTCATTTGTTGTTGATGATTCCAATGACAGTGTGATTCTCTGTATTATGAATCCAACGAAAAAACAGTCAAAGCTCTATAAGTGCGAGTGGGGGGTATGGGAGGAAGAAAAGCAGGTCTCAAAGGATAAGCTGCGGATTTACAGTCTGAAAGATAATCCTTTTGTCAGACAGGTTGCTTCGCTTTTTCAGGAAAAACATCCAGAACTGGAGGTAAGCCTTGAGGTGGGGTACACAGGAGAGGATAGTGTGACTTTGTCGGATGCAATCCGGACGCTGAATACTCAATTGATGGCAGGGGAGGGCCCGGACATTTTAGTACTGGACGGCCTGCCGGCAGACAGCTATGCAGAAAAGGGAATCCTGGAAGATGTGACAGAGATTGTGGAACCGGAGAAAGACAGGATTTTTTATAACATCATTTCAGCATATAATAGAGGAGAAAGTGTATATAAGGTTCCTACTACTTTCAGTATACCTGTTATTTTGGGAGACGAGGAAGTTATGGCTGCAAAAAACAGTGAAGATCTGTTTGAGACATTGGAAGAAAAGTCGAATACAGGAATCCCGATTGTAACTACAAGGAATTTCTCAGGCTTTGCAGGAGGGCTTTTCATTACCTCAGATATTCTCGGGGAGACTGTAGATGAGGAAAAGCTGGCAGAGTATTATCGCAGTCTGGATCGGATTGCCAGACAAAGCTTTCCGGATGGGGAACGTCAGGAAATGGATGCCGGTCACAAATTGACATATTGGACAGAACACTATCCCAATATATCGTTTGAACCTGAACTGGATTTATATTTTGATGAGGCACAGGTGGGAATCGATATTATTTCGGTATGTGAAACCTATATGCAGATTCTTACCTTATGTAAAGAGAAAGGCATGTCATATCAATATCTGAACAGAGAAAAAGGAAATTATTTTATTGTAAAGAATGCCCTTGGAATCAATCAAACCGGAAAAAATGCGGATAGGGCAAAACGGTTCCTTGAATTTTATCTGTCAGAAGAAGTGCAGAGCACTATGCCAGGCGGTTTTTCGGTTGTTCGGGATGGTATGGAAACGATTATGCATGTTTCAGAAAATGGTGATTTGAGGACTGCCACATCCAGAAAAGATTCTCCGGACAAGGTAATGAATATGTATGATTTAACACCTGCCGAACTGCAGGAGTTTATTTCGTTTATAGAAGGGCTTGATACTCCGGTTAAGGATGATTCGATTGTTATGCAAAAAGTGATGGAACAGGCGGATGCATGTCTGTTTGATGGCAAAGATCCAGAAAAAGCGGCAAAGGATGCATGCAGTGAAGTGAATCTTTACCTGAGTGAATAGTACAGTGTTTATATACAACAGTCGCTGCAGACGGTAACAGATGGGATGTGGAAAAATAAAATGAAACGGAAATATTCTTTGATGTTATGTTTATGTGTTATTCTGTTTCTGACAGTAATTGCATGTGGGACTGACCATAAAAATGCAAGTAAGGCTGGAGTAAAAATTTCAGATATTCCAGTTCGGTATAGGAAGGAACTGGAATACCTGAAATTTGATATTGATCATATAGAGACGGGTACAAGTGAAGATTTATATCAGAGCTATGCCGAAAGAGTAGAATTTAATCCGAAGGTACTGACCCAATATTTTTTGGGGGAAGGTTTTCAGGAAGAAATACATAAGGATAAAAATGGGATTATTTATCTGATCCATAAAAACCATTCCTTTCTTCTAAAGCAAGATTACGTGGCATACAGGTCTGGTTCTGAATTACAGGTTTATGTAACAGAGAATATTCCTGCGTGGAGGAATAGTAAAGATATAGACGCTATTTCCATATATACAGACTTTTCAGAAGCTTCACTGCAGTCAGAAAAAGAGATTTTGGAAGAGCAATTCAGCAAATTGGGAGTTGAAAATCTTGTTTTTCAAAAATGTTATGATCAGGATGAATGTACTTATTGGATGGGACTTCAAGAATGGCAGGGAATGCCGGTATTTACGACAATATTTTATGAAGGAATGAATGAAGAGTGGATGCCGGTTCAGGTTTTGAATACCTCGGGAGGCGCGGAATTGGCGAGTATCTTGTATTGCTTCCGGTTTGAGCAGAAAAAAGAAAAGATAGAACTGCTTCCATTTGATGAAATTGCGAAATCTCTGGAGCAGGAATATGCAATGATACTGACAGACAAGAAACATGATGTAGTGGGGGCGGAGCTTTATTTTTGGATTGATGTGAATCAAGAAGAATCAGAATATAAGATGGAACCTGTCTGGATTTTTACATTGCATGAATATCGGGAGGGAAAAGAGGAAGATTATAGAGAATATCAGGAAATGATTCATGCAGAGACAGGAAGATGCGTGGAGGTGAGAGGATGAACCTTCAGAAACAGGATTATTTTAATGGAGATTTGAAAAGGGCGTTCTTTTCTATCCGGTTTCTCATAGGGGGACTGGGAGTCATGTTTGCGCTGTTTTACTCGCTTCACCGTATGTCAGATTATCCATCTGTCTATACGGCCTATATGAGCGCGCTTTACTTTATTCCATTTTCTCTGACATTGATGTTTTGCGCCGTCCCATTTGCCGCAAGCTTTTTAGAGGATATAAAACATAAGTACATACAGCTTTTGATTATGCGGGGAAGCTTGAAAAAATATACGTTGTCAAAAATTGCTATGATATACATATCATCAGTTGCCGCAATGGTTTGTGGGGTGATGCTTTTTGCGGCATTTGTTCGTTTGCGGGCGCCCTGGGTATTAGAAGATGAATATTTGTATGCCGATATCCTGACAACAGTTTTCTGGAAAAACGGACATCATCTGCTTTTCTTCGCGATACATTCCTTCTTTATGGGCTTAATGGCGGGAAATCTAACGATACTGTCGGCATATGTGTCATTGTTCTGGCAGGAAGAGCTTCTGGCTGTCGCATTCCCTTTTTTGGCATATTACTTGATGGTATATTACAAAAACGGGCTGTTCATAGATGTCATATGGTTGAATATAGAGCAGATATTTAATGTTTCCTATAATGTATGGAATGATCCGCTGTATTCTCTTTTATGGCCGCTGATCGTCAGTCTGGTTACAGTTGTATTGGTGGGGACAGGCATTTATAAAAAGCTGAGGAGGCTGTATGACGGCGAAAGAAATTGATTATAGAGCAATAAGATTGTGTGCAATGCTGGAAGAACGGTTTTTATGCAAGAGGAATATCACGATATTTCTTTTATTACTGTTTTTGATGGATGTTTTTCTGGAACCGGTTAAAAGATTTGCCGAACTTTCAGGGTGTAAAGCGACCCCCTGGATCTTTCCGCTTTTGATCTCCGATGCAAACTTTTTGATGGTATATATGGCAGGAGTCATTTGCTTTTTTTCCGGCGCGCTCTTTATGGAAAGAAAAGAAAGATATTATCTGATCCGTGAGGAACGGCAACGGTGGTTTTCAGAACAGGCAAATGATATTTTTATAAGCTCTTTCCTGATGACAGGAATCAGTGTGCTGGCGAGTTGTCTGCCTCTGATTCCAATGTTGAAATTCGGGAGTGAGTGGGGAAAAGTAATCTTTACGCTGGCGAAAACCAATGCAGGGGATATGACAGGGTTATTCTGGAATATTTCAAACTGGTATTTGAACAATCATACACCTTTGGAGGCAATGCTTACTTCCATATTAATTATCAGTCTTGGAACCTGCTTTCTCGGAATGCTGATGATGCTGATCCGACTTTACCTGCCGAAAGCATACAGTGTAGGAATTGCCTTGGCCCTGGTAGCATATTCTTCCGTGGTTGCCAATGTGGGATTTCCATTAGAAAAATCTTTTTTTGAGGTTTCACCTGTCTCCTGGATGCGGATCACAAGGCTTGGATTTACAGAAAACGGATTTCGGGTAGCATGGCCTGCCTCCGTCAGCATCGGAGCCTTTACGGTATTATTGCTGGTAATCGTGATTGCGGGACATCGCCGGATTAGGCAAGTGGATTTTCAGTAACGGTTCAGTCTAGACTGTGGTCGGATCTGCGGGAAGGGAACAGATACGAGTTTATGTGATGAGGAAGGATGTTAAGGATGGCTGCGATTGTAGTAGATCATGTTTCAAAAATATTAGGACCTCAGCTGGTGCTGAACGATGTCAGCATCGAATGCGGAGAAAAATGCATTGTAGGAATTACAGGCCGGAACGGATCGGGAAAGTCCGTGCTGTTTAAATGCATCTGCGGGCTGATCCTGCAGGACATCGGCACGGTGACGATCAAGGGACAGAGCAACACGGATTATATCCGTTCCGGGAACGGCCTGGGGGCGATCATCGAAGAGCCTGCGTTTCTTGACCGATACAGCGGGAGAAAGAATTTGGAATTGCTGTATTCGGTCAGGAACAGAAAGGACAGGGAGCATATCAATATGATATTGGAGAAAGTGGGGCTGGACGCAGAGGCGAAAAAGAGGGTCGGGAAGTATTCGATGGGCATGAAGCAGCGCCTGGCGATCGCCCAGGCTATTATGGAAGACCAGGAAGTGTTGCTGCTGGATGAACCGATGAACGGCCTGGACAATGCCGGGGTAGAGGACATGCGGAAGCTGTTTCTGGAATTGAGGGAGGAAGGCAAGACGATCCTACTGGCAAGTCATAACAAGGAAGACATCAGCTGCCTTTGCGATTGTGTATATGAGATGGACGCGGGAACGATTAAAAATGTATTGTAAATATCAGAAGCCCGGAAGAAGCCGGGACCGCTGGGGCCTGCTCTTTGTTCTTCCCAGCCTGGCGGGAGTGCTGGCGTTTTATGTGATCCCTTATCTGGATGTGGTCCGCAGGGCCTTTGCCCGGACATTGACCGGGGAATTTGCAGGGTTATCGAACTTTTGCCAGGTGCTGGAGAATCCGGCGTTCCGTCTTGCGTCGGCAAATACGGCGAAAATGATGGGGGTCAGTGTCCCGATCTTAGTTGTATGCTCGCTGATGCTGGCAGTGCCTCTGCAGAAAGGAATCCAGGGGGGACGGTGGTTTAAGAGCGGGCTGCTGATCCCCATGGCCGTTCCGGTAGCGTCGGTGGTGCTGCTCTGGCAGTGTATCTTCGCGAAGCAGGGATTTCTGAACGGGCTTTTGAATCTGTTCGGGATTCCGGGGACGGACTGGATGAATACGGAGTATGCCTTCGGCGTTCTGGTATTCAGCTATGTGTGGAAGAACCTGGGATACAGCGTCATCCTGTGGATTGCCGCCCTGGAGGGGATTCCGGCGGAGATCAACGAGGCGGCGCAGATCGACGGGGCGGGGGAATGGGTCATATTCTTACGGATCACGGTTCCCAACCTGTTTTCCGCATTTTTTACGATCACGGTGCTGTCGCTGATCAATTCCTTCAAGGTATTCCGGGAGGCGTACCTGGTGGCAGGAGACTATCCGGACGAGAGCATCTATATGCTGCAGCATCTGTTCAACAACTGGTACCGGAACCTGGATGTGGATAAGATGGCAGCAGGCGCGGTACTCAGCGGTACGGTGCTGCTTGTGCTGGTGTGCCTGTTCTGGAGAAGATGGGAAGGAAACGGAGCGGATATGTGAGAGTACATATTTTTCAGACGTGCCCGTTCTGGAGAAGATGAAGGAGAAGCGGAGCGGATGCGTGAGAGGGATGCTTTTTTAGAGAAGACCGGGAGGGAAATGGATCAGATGCAAAAGCTTGGAAAATGTGCAGGAGTAGGGCGTGCGGGAGTAAAGCGGAAAAGAAATGTGGTTTTGCCATTTTTTATGGGGGCGCTGGCTTTTATGTGCTGTTATCCGATTCTGTTTTTAGTGACAGGGTCATTGATGGGACAGGGGGAGGCGGCGGAAAATCTCAGGCCGGTATTCTCAGGCGCGGAGGACTTCGCGTCCTGGTCGGTGATTCCGTTTGAGCCCACACTTCGCTCCTATGTGGAGCTGATTTTTGATACGCCGGATTTCTTTGTGATGTTCTGGAATTCCATGAAGATCACGGGCGGGATCCTGCTTGGCCAGGCGGTATTCGGCATCCCGGCGGCCTGGGGCTTTGCCAGATACCGATTCCGTTTTCGGCGGGGCCTGTTCTTTTTATATATCGTCATGATGATGATGCCGTTTCAGGTGATGATGCTTTCGGATTATCTGGTGATCCGGTGGATGGGGCTTATGGATACAATGGCGGCAATCATCCTTCCGGGAATTTTTTCGACCCTTCCGGTGTTCATCATCTGTCAGTTTTTTAAGGAAATACCGGAGGAATTGCTGGAAGCGGCGCGGATTGACGGCGCGAGAGAAGGGGATATTTTTTTCCGGATCGGGCTTCCCCTCGGCAAGGCCGGGATCATCTCGGCCCTGGTGCTGCAGTTCCTGGAATGCTGGAATATGCTGGAACAGCCGATGGCATTTTTAAAGACACCGTCGCTGTGGCCGCTGTCCATGTTCCAGCCCCAGATCACGGCGGAGACGGCGGGGGCCGCGTTTGCGGCATCGGTATTTGCGCTGCTTCCGGCCATCTGGGTATTTTTGGCAGGGCACGAATTTTTAGAGCAGGGGATACAGGCGTATTGCGGGAATGTGTGAGGTGGAGAGATGAAACAGAGGATGATGAAGGCAGGAATTTTACTCTTGGGATTGATGATCGTATTTACCATGATTTCCAGAACTGCCTATAACATAAGTACCGCCGAGGTTTCTACGAAAAAACCGGAGCCTCAGACATTTACCCCGGATGTCTCGGCCAGGGGGACTGTGGCCGGCCGGGAGGAGATCGCCGTCTCTACGGTGGAGAGCCTGCGGGTGGGCTCTGTGCATGTCATGGAAGGGCAGGCGGTGGAGGCCGGACAGATCCTGTTTGAAGTGGACCTGCAGGATCTGATGGAAAAGATGAAAGAGAAGCAGCAGGAATTGTACTCTCTTGACTTGCAGATCCGCGGGGCGGCGGAGTCGGCGGCGATTTCAGAGAAAAGTCGGCAGCTGACACTGTCCCAGGCGCAGGAGGATTATAACCGGACCGCAGCCAGAGAAAATGAGACGGTGAATGCGGCACTGGCCGAGCTGCAGCAGGCGCAGGAAGCATATCAGAAATTTATCGCAGGCTCCGGGGCAGGGGCGGGACAGGCGGCTTCCGGCCAGTCAGACGTGGGCCGGATGGATTTCAGCCAGCCGATGGGCCAGACGAATTCCATTGAGCAGGGCGGAGACCAAATGGCTTCCGGCCAGTCAGGCGGAGGTCAGCCGGATTTCTCACAGCCGGATATCGGGCAAACGGGTCAGGATCAGTCAGGCGTTGATCAGACGGCTTCCGACCAGACAGCGGAGGGGCTCCTTGCCGCGATACAGGAGAAGCAGGCGGCATATGACCAGGCGGTGAAAAAACGGGACGAGTCCTTATACCAGGCACAGAAAGCACTGGATTTGGCGAATCTGGGAACGGCAAAGGATTATTCCGTGGAACAGAGCCAGATTACCCGGGGGCAGAAGGAGGAGGAGATTGCCAGGCTGCAGGCGCTAATCGATACGCAGGGACAAGTGGCGGCTCCGGCAAAAGGAATGGTGACGGAAGTCGGCATAAAAGCGGGAAGTACGACGACGGGCGGGGGAGATATCCTGCTGTCGGATCTTTCCGGCGGGGCAAGCCTGACTGTGACCTTCCCCGAGGAAATGAGAAAATATATCCGGGAGGGGACTCAGGCCGTGGTTACAGCAGAGAACCCTCTGCCCGGACAGCAGGCCGCAACAGAGCGGGTGACGATTCGGACCATAGCGGACAGCGGTATTTCCGGCAATGGGGCATCCGGCATGGAGGCAGGCGCGGCATCTGAAGCACAGTCGGGAGGCAGCTTTACGGTGACGGTTCATGTATCCTCGGATCATTTTTCGGCAGGGGAGGCGGCAGCCTTGAAGGTGGAAGCACAGGTAAGCGATTATGCGGCCTGTGTTCCGACAGAGGCCCTCCATCTGATGTCAGGAGACCAGTATTATGTCAATGTGGCCGAGAAAAAGTCTACGATCCTGGGGGAAGAATGGGTGGTGCGCCAGGTCAGTGTGGAATTGCTGGAAAAGAACGAAAAATATGCGGCGGTGGAAGGAATTTCATCTGAGCAGGAGGTTGTAACGGAATCCTCCCGTACCTTGGAGGAGGGAAGCCGGGTGAAGGTGAACCATGAAATGGATTGAAGTTGTGGACAGGAAAAAATGGAGAGAGCGGTGTCTGCTTTTCCTCCTGGGAGCCGTAACTCTGCTGTGTTTTGCGAAGGGAGTCCGCCATGCGGAGCTTGTAAAAGCACATGCTTCCAAATTGGACTTTGCGGCATCCGGAGAGCAGGGGGCATTGGATTACGCAGGGGCTAAGTCTGCATGGGAAGAGAATCAGAAGCGGGATCATCCGCTGGAATACGTGAACTGGACACAGGCGGACGGGGTGCAGGTCTCTGCGTCCGCTCTTGGAACATCGGAAGAAAGTGACGCATTGATCCTCTGCGGCCGCTCGGATCTGCTGTTTCCGGGTTATGCCGTGCTGGACGCGGAGACTCAGTACGGATGCCTGCTCAGCAGCGCATTGTCGGGGAAGCTGTTCGGTGGGAAAGACACGCGGGGACTCATGGTCGAGATACAGGGCAGAAAGCTGGAAGTTCTGGACGTAGTAGACAGCGAGGAGGTATTTCTGGCCTATGAAGCCGGGGAACAGGACTCGTGCGCCTTCGACCGCGCGGCGGTGAACTGTGTCTCGGGAGAGATCGGTAAAACCGAAGAAGGGTATCGGCAGTTATGCGGCAGCTGGGAACGGATGGAGAGCAGGGTGCTTGTCTGGATCTCGCAGGGGCTTTGTTTTTTGGTCCCCGGGATTTTGTGGATATTCCTGATGCGTTACTGTGCAAAAATGTCACGGATGGCCGGAAGGAGAGCGGAACGGATCGACAAGATAGAAAAAAGGATCTGGAGATCACTGCTGTATCTGCTGCTGGCAGGAGGGATCCTGTTGCTGATTAAAATGGTGCGGATTCCGGAAGATATGATTCCTGCAAAATGGTCGGATTTTGATTTCTGGACGGAATATGGGAAGAGGCTGGGAGCAGCGTGCCAGGTTTTGATCCGGTCTGAGAAGAGGATACCGGATATTCCGATGATGAAGGAATTTGCGGGAGCACTGCAGTGGACAGCGGCTGCAGTGGCAGGAGAGGTGGTATTTTTGCGCAAAATTTGAAAATGTGTAGGTTGAGGCTTATAAAAATCTTGTTTTCGTGATATAATACGCTTATAAAAATCTTGATTTCGTGAATCGGTGCGGCATAAGGAAAGGACTGATACCGTTATGAAACGAAAAATATATGCGGAAATGCTGAAATGGAAGCAGGAGAGCGCCCGAAAAACCGCCCTTTTGATCGACGGCGCGTACCGTGTCGGAAAAAGCTATATCGCGGAAGCATTTGCAAAAAATGAATACAGGTCATATCTTATGATCGACTTCAACAATGTCAGCAGCGATGTAAAGGATCTGTTTTACAATTATCTGAATGACCTGGATACATTTTTTATGTATTTGTCAGGGTATTATAATGTGAAATTATATCCCGGGGAGTCCCTGATCATTTTTGATGAGGTTCAGCAGCTTCCAAGGGCGCGGGCTGCCTTGAAATATCTGGTTGCCGACGGCAGGTTTGATTATATGGAGACCGGATCTCTGATGTCCATCCGGAAAAATGTAACGGATATTGTAATTCCGTCGGAGGAGCGGCATATCAAAATGTACCCGATGGATTTTGAGGAATTTCTGTGGGCGATGGGGAATGAAGTTTTGATGGATATGATCCGAAAATGCTTTGATACCAGGAAGATGATGGGGCAGCTTCTGCATAGAAAGGCGATGGATTATTTTCGCCAATATCTGATCGTCGGGGGAATGCCCCAGGCAGTCGGAGAGTACGTATCCTCCCGTGATTTTGACCGGGCGGACGCAGTGAAGCGGGATATCCTGACGCTTTATCGGGCGGATATCGCAAAGCGCGCGGAAGGATATGTGCAGAAGGTCAGCAGCATTTTTGATGAAATCCCGGCGCAATTGCAGAAGCATGAAAAAAAGTTCCGCCTCTCCGCTATCAAAAAGGATGCCCGTTTCAGGGACTACGAGGACGCGCTTTTCTGGCTGAATGACGCGATGATCGTAAACACCTGTTTTTGCTCTGCAGAACCCAATATTGGATTGAAGCTGAATATGGACCGGCTGACATTGAAGTGCTATATGGCAGATACCGGGCTGCTGATCAGCCATGCCTTTGATGAAAACGGTCTGGTATCCGAGGAAATATACAAAAAGCTGCTTTTTGATAAGCTGGAGGTCAACAAGGGCATGATCATGGAAAATATTGTCGCGCAGATGCTTGCCGCATCCGGCCATAGGCTGTATTTTTATTCCAACCCCGACAGAAACGACGCAGATTCCCGGATGGAGATCGATTTTCTGCTTGCTAAGAGTAAGATCAGCAGCAGGCACAATATATCACCGATTGAGGTGAAGTCCGGAAAGAACTATACGCTGTCATCGCTTCGGAAGTTTATGAAAAAATACCATGAACAGCTCTATACCCCATATGTAATCCATACGCTGGATCTGAAGGAAGAGGAGGGCGTCGTATACCTGCCGGTTTACATGACACCACTATTATAGTGAACGACAAAATATAATAGAAGCAGAGGTGAACATGCCATGCACATTTTAATCGTAGAAGATGAATCTGCTATCCGTCAGGAGCTGAGGCTCCTTCTTGAAAATGCCCTGTACCGGGTGACTGCCCTGGATGATTTTACAGACGTGCCGGAACAGGTGCTGTCCTGCGGCCCGGACCTGGTGCTGCTGGATCTGAACCTGCCGGGAGAATCCGGATTTGACATCTGTACCAGGATCCGCGCTTCATCGGAGGTTCCGATCATCTTTGTGACCAGCAGGACCGATTCCATGGATGAACTGACCGGCCTGATGAAGGGCGGGGACGACTATATCACCAAGCCCTTCCAGGCGCCGATCCTGCTGGCGCATATCGCGGCGGTCCTGAAGCGCGCCGCGCGGGAGGGTACAGAAGTGACAAAGCTTACCCACAAAGGGGCAGAGCTGGATATCGCGCGGGGCAGCCTTTCTTTCTGCGGGCAGGTGGTAGAATTGACCAAAAATGAATTAAAGATCATGCATTATCTGTTCCTGAACAAAGAAAAAATCGTTTCCCGGGCGAACCTGATCGAGTACCTCTGGGATAATCAGGTCTTTATTGATGATAATACCCTGAGCGTTAATATGACCCGGATCCGCGCAAAACTGGAGCAGGCCGGGATGCGTGATTTTATCAGGACCAAGAGAGGGATGGGGTATTCGATATGATCCGCGGGGCAATGAAAAAGGAACTGCATAGGGAAGAGGGTTCTCTGCCTTTCGGCGCTTTCCTGAAGGATAGGCTCCTTCTTTTTCTCCTGCATATCACCTGCATGCTGGTGCTCACCGGCTACCTCCTTCTCACAGGATACCCATGGGATTCCTGCGCCCTCATTCTGATCTGCTGGCTTCTGATCCTGACCGCCTGGACACTGTATGATTATCATGACCGAAAAACATATTTCTCGAAGATAGGGCATGTGCTGGACAAGGTGGATCAGAGATTCCTGCTGGGTGAACTGATGCCGGGATCTCCGCGTATCGAGGACAGGCTGTACCGGGAGATGATCCGCCGGTCCAATAAGTCCGTCATCGAACGGATCCGCCGGGTGGAGGAGGAACAGCGGGAATACCGGGAGTACATCGAAAGCTGGGTTCACGAGATCAAGGCCCCGATCACCAGCATATCCCTGATGTGCGAGAACCGAAGAGCGGAACGGAGATATCCGGAGTCCCTCAGCGAAAAGGCGGGCAGGGCTGACAGAATGAATGAAAACGATGCAGGTTGGGCACAGGCGGACTGCCCGGAGACGGGGGCGCCGGAAAACCAGAACGCGGCAATCCGGCAGATCGCGCTGGAAAATCAGAAGGTAGAGAATTATGTAGATATGGCGCTCTACTATGCCCGTTCGGATGAGGTATACAAGGATTATGTGATTCGGGAGACCAATCTGCAGACAACCGCGGAGGAGGCAGTGCTGAAAAATAAATATTACCTGATCCAGAATCAGATCCAGGTAGAAGTCCGGTGCGGAGAAGAAAAGGTATATACAGACCGGAAATGGATCCTGTTCATTCTGAATCAGCTGATCCTGAACTGTACAAAATATAGAGCAAAGGAAAACGCCCGCATCCGGATCACTGCGGAAGCCCTTCCGAATGGTGTTCATCTGCTTGTAGAGGATAACGGCGCGGGGATCAAAAAGGAAGAACTGCCGCGTATCTTTGAAAAAGGTTTTACCGGGACCAATGGGCGTAAGAATGACCGGGCTACGGGGATGGGACTGTACCTCTGCCGGAAGCTGTGCGGGAAATTAGGAATAGAGATTGACGCACGCTCAGAGTACGGAAACGGCACATGCATTGTGCTGGAATTTCCGATTAGCAGCTATGTCATAAACGAAGCATAGAAGAAAAGAACATGCCGCATTGCTTCGGCATAACGGCACGAAATTTTCATAAACTTATTTGGCAGTGAGAATGGATGCTTGACGATTGAATTATGAGTCTGTTTAGAAGGGATGATAACGATGGCATTGGAAAATAAACTTGGGATCACAAATTCAGCAGAGCTGGCACGGGAAGAGGAGAAAATCAGCAAGAAAAAAGCTCTGGAATTATTCGAATCAGGTATGCTTGACGAGCTTGATGCCGGAACCTTTGCGGCCCTTGCGGAGATTCACAGATACTTGTTCGACGAGATTTACGATTTCGCGGGAAAAGTGAGATCTGTAAATCTTGCGAAAGGAAACTTCCGTTTTGCGCCCTTGATGTATCTGCGGGCCGCATTGGAAAATATAGATAAAATGCCACAGTCCACGTTTGACGAGATTATCGAAAAATATGTGGAGATGAATATCGCGCATCCTTTCCGGGAAGGAAATGGACGGAGCGCCAGGATCTGGCTGGACCAGATCTTGAAAAAAGAGCTGCGCCAGGTGATCGACTGGAGCAGGGTGGACAAGGAGGACTACCTTCTCGCCATGGAACGGAGCCCGATCCGGGATATCGAGATCAAGCATGTATTGAAGGCCGCTCTGACATCAGAGATCCATGACAGGGATATCTATATGAAGGGGATCGATACCAGCTATTACTATGAAGGGTATACCACATTTAAGATGGAGGAATTGAAAGACTGACCGCCATGTCACAGAAAACTTCCCACCTGTACGGTTGGAAATCTTTCGAAAATGTAAGATAATTGTAAGCGAACCTGATACAATCCATCACCAGAATCTGTTACGATCAAGTTATACTCACGGCTGACGAAATCTGCTGTGAGTATCGCGCCAGCCGTAGCTGCAAAGCAATATATTTCCTCATACGGCTGTGCGCGTCATATGATACTGAGCTGCGGATTTATCTGGCGCTCAGTATACCATATGGTTTCGAAGGGAGAGTGACAGACAATGAAAGACTACATCCGGATCTGTGATGTGGAGAAGTATTATGGAAACGGCGCAAATGTGACAAAGGCGGTGGACCGTGTCAGCTTTACGGTGGAAAAAGGCGAATTTGTCGGTGTGATGGGGGCCTCCGGCAGCGGGAAAACAACCCTGCTCAACATGCTGTCCACCATTGACAGCGTAACAGCCGGGCATATCTACTACGGGGATACTGACATTACGGAACTCAAAGAGGATCAGCTGGCGGATTTCCGCAAGGAGAATCTGGGCTTTGTATTCCAGGACTACAACCTCCTGGATACGCTGACCATTGAGGAAAATATCATGCTGGCCATGACGCTCCAGCACAAAGGCCGCCGGGAGATCCAGGAAGAGTGTGAGAACATGCTGAACCTCCTGGGCATTGCGGACGTCCGCGGACAGTTCCCCTATCAGGTATCCGGCGGGCAGAAGCAGCGGTGCGCCTGTGCCAGGGCACTGATCAACCATCCCCGGCTCCTGTTGGCGGATGAGCCTACCGGGGCCCTGGATTCCAGGTCGTCCCAGACCCTTTTGGAGACCTTTACGAAGATGAACCGGGCGCTTTCGGCCACTATTTTCATGGTGACTCACGACGCGTTTTCCGCCAGCTACTGTTCCCGGATCTTATTTTTGAAGGACGGACGCATTTTCCATGAACTGGTTCGGGGGGAGCAGGACCGGCGCGGCTTCCTGAACCAGATCCTGGATGTACTGTCCCTGACAGGAGGTGAAGTCTCCGATGCTTGCTAAGCTCGCCTTCCGCAATGTCAAACGATCCGCCAGGGACTACCTGGTCTATTTTCTGACCATGACCTTTGTGACCGCGCTGATGTTTGCCTTCAACACCGTCATTTTTTCCAAAGACCTGCAGGGCAGAGTCAGCGATGTGGATATGATGCAGATGCTGATCATCCTGGCAACCGTATTCGTGGTGATCATCATTGCCTGGCTGATCAACTATATGGTGCGGTTCATGCTCGGCAAAAGAAGCCGGGAGTTTGGAACCTATCTGCTGCTGGGCATGCGCAAAAAAACGATCGCCCGCCTGTACATGCGGGAAAATGCGGCTCTCGGCATGGGGGCATTTTTCTGCGGCCTGGTGCTGGGAATCCTTCTGCAGCAGATTTTATTGTCCATCCTGTACGGCATGCTCCAGGAAACGTATCACCTGCAGATCGTTCTGGATCTCCGGTGCCTTCTGATGACGGCATCCTGCTATGGGGGCTGCTATATCCTGGCATTGCTCCGCTGCTCCCGGAAATTCCGGAAAATGAACATCCGGGAGCTGATGTACGCGGGGCAGCAGAATGAAGAGATCAGGGAATCCCATGAAGCGCTGAAAAAATGGCTGTTTCCGGCATCCATCCTGCTGTTGTTTCTCCTGGGATACAAGCTGTTTTTCGGAGAAACGTGGAGTACGGGGGATATTCTGCTGTTCCTGGTGTCTCTGGTTTTCGCGATCTACCTGTTTTATATGGGACTGTCCTCCTGGATCGTCTGCTATGTGAGAAAAAAAGGCAGTGCCGTTTACAAAGGGGAAAACCTGTTTCTCCTGCGGCAGTTTTCCTCCAAGGTAAAGACCATGCAGTTTACGATGGGGACGCTGACCGCATTGTTTGCCATCGCGCTTCTCGGCTGTGCATTTGCCATGATGTTTTCGGATTACCAGAACCAGATGCTGGAGCAGAAATTTCCTTTTGATGTGCAGGTATTCAGTGAGAGGACGGATGAGGATTTTGCAAAGGAGCTGGAAGTGCTGGAGCAGGAAACACAGATCCATGACGCATACCCATATCCGATCTACCAGAACGGTACCATGGAGATGAATATATGGCTGAGTACGCATCTGCGTATCTTTGATGATTCCTTCCGCAAGGCCGACGGAACGCCGGATCTGAAAAAGATCAAGGAAGAGGCTGGCGGCTGTTACGGAACCTATGATACCTATATAGGTCTTTCGACATACAACCATCTGCGCGGGATGCTGGGCTATCCTGCGGTCTCATTAAAAGAAGGGGAATACCTGATCCACCTCAAGGAACGGATTTATCAGGAGACAGGAGATTTTTCCGGGGAGCTCTCTGTCAGAGGGAAGGATGGGGAGCTTTTCTGCGCCGGATACCGGACGGAACCATTTTCCCAGGACGGGCACAATGGGGCGGATTACCTGATCGTGGTCCCGGACAGCGAGACGGAGGCAATGGACGTATTTTACAGAGAGCTTGCCGTGGATATTGAGGGGGAGGCTCCGAAGGATCTGGGAAAACGTCTGGATGATCTGGCAGAATTGTCGGAGGATGAGATTCAGGACATGATGGGGCATGTGTACCTGGACGAAACAAGTATGGGATGCGGAACGGATACGATGGTGGTCTACTATACGAAATATCTGGTCCGCGACAACCTGATCCCGGAGGTGAAGTATATGCTTTCCTCTATCATCTTCCCGCTGTTTTATATCGGTCTGGTGTTCCTGTGCGTGGCCCTGACCGTGCTGTCCGTACAGCAGCTCAGCGACTCCGCGAAATACCGGTTCCGGTACGGGGTGCTGCAGAAGATCGGGATCAAGAAAAAGAAGCTTGCGGCCGTGGTATGGAAGCAGCTGTTCATGTATTTCCTGTGTCCGGCGCTGTTTGCCGCGGTGCTCAGCGGAGTCGTCATCATCTTTGCCAGTGCGATGTTTGTCGCTTCCACCGGGGTGCATACCTTTGTACTGCAGTATTTCATGACGGCATTTCTGCTGTTCTTCGGGATCTATGCGATCTACTTTACGGCGACCTATGTAGGATTTCTGAGGAATGTGGAATAAGGAACTGCCCGCCTTCTGCTAAAAGATATATCTCTCACCGGGAGCAAACATGTGGAAAGCCTGTCCGGGGCTGAACCGGTATAAGCAGTCCACGAAGTAGGCCGGGCTGAGTCCGTTGCCCGCATACAGGTCAAAATGCATGGGCACAAGCAGCCGTGCATGGATTTCCTGTGCCAGCAGTACGGCCTCTTCCGCGTTCATATTTCCGATAATGTCATTTTGCAGTTTATAGTAGTCTCTTCCGTTGACCGGAACCATCAGGATATCCACCCCGTCGATCTGCTCTGCAAGGCCGTCGTAGATGCAGCAGTCCCCGGAGTGGAACAGGGTGGTGCTGCCGAAGGTCATCCGGTAACCCAGTTCTTTATAATTTCCAGATTCATCGGTATGCAGCTCTTCGTGGGCCGCTGCGACAGGTGTGACACTGCAGGGGCCGAGAGACAGCTTCTGCCCGGCGGCAGCGCTCATGATACGGGAATCGTCCACCCCGTAGGAGCGGATATTTTCACGGACCGGCGCCGGAACAATGAATACCGCTTTGGTGTTGCGCGCGGCAAGAGCGCGCAGCGTGTCCGGATCCGCATGGTCCGTATGGTCATGGGTACAAAATACATAGTCTACAAAATCCAGCTCCTCCGGCAGGATGGGGATGTCATACCTGCGTGTCCAATCCGCGTCCTGCATTCCGTGATGGCGGTCGATGGAATCCGACAGATAAGGGTCGATGAGATAAAAGTGGTCACGGTATCGGATCAAAAATCCTTCCTGCCCCAGATAAAACATTGCGATCTGCTCTTCCGTCAGACGGGTGTTCAAAATCTGTTCTTTTGTCATATGGAAACCTCCTGAATGTATTATAAAATGCAAGCGTCTGTCCGGCTTCGGAGCTGTGGAGCCGATGGAGATCCTGAGCAGAAAACCGCCGCGGCCGCAATCCTTTACACCGCACCGCCGGAGGATCCGTGGACGATTATTTCTTACTGTCCTGCGGATTCCCTTCGGAGACATCCGGGTGCAGGAAGCTGTATTGAAGAATTTTGATATCCTCGGCGTCAACGGTATTTAAGATCACATTGCCGGTCTCCAGATACCAGACGTCGCCGGGGGATGCCAGATCGGAAAATCGATCCGAATTGTACTTGAACCCGCTTTTGCCAAGCATATCCTCCGCCTCCTTGTGGATCTGATCATAAACCGCCAGGAGATCGTCGGAATCGTCGGTTTCGTACATCCAGGCCATACTGACAAGCCTGTCATTTTCATCAAAAGAATACTTGACGGTTCCGTTCAAACCATCATATTCCTTCGGATAAGAATAAACCGGGCCGCCGTATACGGTGGAATCGTAGGCTTCACTGTCGGTGCCTTCCAGCTCCTGAATATCCTCCAGCGTATGCTCCCATGTGATCGTTGTGAATGGACACTCCGCCGCCTTCTTCCCGCATCCCCAAGTAAATAAAATGCAAAAAACCAGAGCGAAAAGCAGAGTGAAAAGTTTGTGCAGTTTTTTCATAGTAAAATAGAACCTCCATAATCGTTTCGCAAAAAATTGAAGACCTGTTTGTGCATCAGCATAGTTCCTATTATACAACAGATGGAATGTAAATAAAATGTCGAATTTTCCGTCAAAATATAGGAATTATTAGAAAATTTGGAATTTTCTATTGACTTGACCGAGAAAAATGTGTTTTACTAGAAAAAGTATTGAAACTAAGCGGTTCGTTTGACAGAAAGGAAGGTGAGAGTCGTGCCGGCAACAATGCGCGATGTCAAAAACAGGACAGGTTTATCAATGGCGACGATTTCCAAGTACTTGAATGGAGGAAACGTACTGCCGGAGAATAAGATTTTGATCGAAGAGGCAATCCATGAGCTGCACTATGAGGTCAATGAGATTGCAAGAGGACTTGTGAAAAATAAGACAAAGATCGTAGGCGTCATGGTTCATGATATTGCATGCTATTTTTCGGGGATGCTGCTGCATTACATAGGACAGGAGCTGAGAAAGCGGGGATATGGGATGATGAGCTGCGACTCCTGCAATGATGAAGAGATTGAGGCGCAGAATCTGAAGTTCCTGGTCAGCAGGAAGGTAGACGGGATTATTGCGCTCCCTGTCAGCATGAGAGGAACCTTTTTGAAGCCTGCGAAGCAGAATAAGATCCCCATCGTTCTGGTGGACCGGGCGTTTCAGGACGAAGAGTTCGACTGTGTGGGGATTGATAATAAAATTGCGGCATACCGGGCGGTGGACCTGCTGCAGAAGCATAATCATAAAAAGATCGCGGTGATTGCTTCTGATGTGGAGTATACCGGGATCGAACGGATCAAGGGCTATGAAGACGCCATGCGCCAGGCGGGGCTGGAGATCCGGGAGGAGTATATCAAGCGGGGACGCCATTCTATGGAGGTCGGTTATGAGAAGATGAAGGAGCTGCTGGCGGAACCGGATCGTCCGACAGCGGTCCTGATGGGGAATTATGATACGATGCTGGGCGGAGTGCTGGCGGTCAACCAGTCTGAATTTTCCTGTCCGGAGGACATCTCCCTGATCGGGTTTGACAACCTGATGCTTTCCGGACTGATCAATCCGAGCTGGTACATGGTGGAGCAGCCGATGGAAAGGATGTGCATGAAAGCGGTAGAACTGCTGTGGAACCGGATGGAAAAAAAGGAAGAGGAAGATTCGCCTGTAAAAATCTGCCTGGGAACAAAGATACAGAAAGGAGAATCTATCCGCAGACTGGAGGAAGACATCCTGTCCTGAACGCAGGCGCATGGATTTGCGAGGCAGTATATGAAGGGATGCGGAAACGCTGCAGGGGAAAGCGTGCGGACATAAGAAGCGAAGCGTTTCGCTTTCGATAAAACGCTTCGGGAAAAGAGAAAGCTGAAACGGGATTCTGTTTGTAAAAATAATATAAAAATATGTTGACTTAAAGGAGGTTAGATAGTATAATATGCCCTATAGAAACGAGAAAGCGTCGCGGGGTATCATGAAATATGTTCAAAACATTTCAAAAGCGTTTGGGGTGAATGAGAGCGAAGCGTTACGCGTGGCGAGCTGGATGCGTTCGCGAGAGCGGTATCTTGTACGGAAAAACGGACGTATTCCGGAGGAATCATTCATGGAGGAGGAATGAAAGTGGAAAAAATCAAACAAAATGCATTTGTAAAGAAGGTGGGGTTTAACAGAATTGTCCTGATCTTTGTACTGCTTTTAATGTACCTGGCATTCGGGGCATTGACCGGCGGAAGCTTTTTCGGCTTTTCGCGTATCATGAACACCCTGAATTACGTTTACTTTCTGGGATTTCTTTCGCTGGGGGTAACATTCGTGATCGCGACAGGAGGAATTGATTTCTCCATCGGGCCGGTGATGTTCTGCTGTTCACTGGTGTCAGGGTATTGCCTGACTACCTACGGTGTGCCCATGGCGCCCAGCCTGATCATGAGTATCCTGATTGGTGTTTTGTTCGGCGTTTTCAATGGATATCTGGTAGCATACTGGAAGGTACCTCCGTTTATCGTGTCTATGGCAAGCATGAACATTGCAAAAGGAATCGCGGCCGTATTTACAAAGACTCAGTCCGTAAGCTGGCCGCAGTCAACGACAGATGACGGATGGTACAGGAATTTTATCAACATGAACGGCATTCCGGTCGGCCTGTTTATCTTTTTGGGGATTTCAGTCATCTGCGCGATCGTATTGAATAAGACAAAATGGGGACGTTACATACTCTGCCTTGGAAGCAATGAAGAGGCTGTCAGGCTTTCAGGCGTGAATGTGAAAAAGTGGAAAATGCTGGCTTACATCATCTGTGGAACTCTGGTCGGCGTGGCATCAATCTTCTTCGTAGCCGCATACACGACCGTACAGCCCGGATATGGAGACCAGTATAACAATGAAGCGATCGCAGGATGCGTGATGGGCGGTACATCCATGGCCGGCGGGCTTGCATCCATCAGTGGTACTGTAATTGGTGTATTTATCATTTCTCTTTTACAGCAAGGTATTCTTGCGCTGGGATTTACAAAAGAATATCAGTATATTATCACCGGTTTGATCGTTATTGCGGCAGTTTACTCGGACGTTTCCGCAAGACGCAGAAGGAATTAGTGATAGTATAAAAGAAAGGAGAGGTGAGAAAATGGGCGAAATTATTTTGACAATGAAGGGTATTGACAAGTCTTTCCCTGGTGTTCATGCACTGGATCATGTTGATTTAGAGGTGAGAAAGGGAGAAGTCCTCGCGCTCATGGGCGAAAATGGAGCGGGAAAGTCAACTCTGATGAAGGTATTGACGGGAATCTATAAAAAGGATTCCGGTACGATCACATATGAAGGAAAAGAAGTCGAATTTAAAAATACAAGAGAAGCTCAGGACGCGGGTATCGTAATCGTGCATCAGGAGCTGAACATGCTTGGTCATCTGACCGTTGCGCAGAACCTGTTCATCGGCAGAGAATTCAAAAAAGGGATTCGGATCGACGATAAGAAGATGAATGAAGAAGCGGCGAAGCTTTTTGAAAGACTGAACGTGCATATTGATCCGACAGAGACCATGTCCAACCTGACGGTAGGAAAACAGCAGATGTGCGAGATCGCCAAGGCCGTTTCCTTTGACGCCAAGGTCATCATCTTTGACGAGCCGTCCGCGGCCCTCACGGAGTCTGAGATCGAAGAGATGTTCAAGATCATCCGTGACCTGAAGAAAAAAGACATTGCCATGGTCTATATCTCTCACCGTATGGATGAGATCAAGGTAATCACGGACCGCGTTACAGTCATGCGTGACGGTACCTATGTAGGAACATTGATCACAGAAGAGTGTACAAAGGAAGATATCATCAACATGATGGTAGGCCGTGTTATTTATGAGGATCCGAAGACCGAAAGCGCGGTTCCGAAGGACGCGCCGGTTGTATTAAAGGTAGAACACCTGAATGCGGGCAGGATGGTACAGGATGTCAGCTTTGAACTGCGCAAGGGCGAGATCCTCGGATTTTCAGGCTTGATGGGCGCGGGACGTACCGAGACGGCGAGAGCCCTGTTCGGAGCTGATCCGAAGGAAAGCGGAGACATCTACATCAATGGACAGAAGGTCACTATCAACAATCCGCAGGATGCGGTTAACTGCGGGATCGGATATCTGTCCGAGGATAGAAAGCGGTTTGGTATCGTTGTACAGAAGACCATTGCGGAAAATACAACGATGGCTTCCATGAAGGATTTCATGAATGGGATCTTTATTGACAAGAAGAAAGAGACTGATGTTGCCAACCAGTATGTAGAAGCGCTTGCAACCAAGACTCCGGGTGTGGACGAACTGGTTGTAAACCTCTCCGGCGGTAACCAGCAGAAGGTCGTAATCGCAAAATGGCTGACACGAAACAGTGACATCCTCATTTTCGACGAGCCAACGAGAGGTATTGACGTCGGAGCGAAGAACGAGATCTACAAGCTGATGAACAGGCTGGTAGCAGAAGGTAAATCCATTATCATGATCTCCTCGGAGATGACGGAGATCCTGCGTATGAGCGATCGGATCGTGGTAATGTGCGAAGGAAAAAAGACAGGCGAGTTGGATATTTCTGAAGCAAAACAGGAAACAATTATGAATCTTGCGACAAGAGAGATTGAATAGAGGAGGGCGGGAGAATGGCAAACAAGAAAGCTTTTGGTAAATTAAAAGGGCGAGAGGCCATGGTATTGGCAATCATCGTTGCGATGATCGCTCTGTTCAGTATTCTCAGCCCCACGTTCAGAACCTATCCGACTCTGGTGAGTGTTTTGGATAATACCTATTATATCACGCTGATGGCACTGGGAGTTACGTTCCCGCTGATCACAGGCGGTGTAGACCTTTCCATAGGTACAGGACTGGTTTCTTACGCGCTGATCGGAGGATTCCTGATCTTCCAGAAGGGAATGCCGGTTGGGGTTGCGATTGCCGTATGTATCGGCTTTGGAGTATTGATCGGTGTATTTAACGGTGTACTGGTTGCGATCATGGACCTGCCGCCGTTCCTGGCGACACTGTGTACCTGCATGATCACGCGTGGACTCGGACCTGCGCTCTGCGGCGGTTTCGGCGTATCCTGGCCGTCATCCATATCAGCGGACGGAGGCTTCCGGAAGATCTTCAAGTTCGTGACTGCGGAGGGAACGGTCATACCGATCGGGATCGTGTTTATGATCATCCTGGTAGCGATCATGTCCTTTGTATTAGATCATACCAGGGTAGGGCGTTATACGATTGCCATTGGAAGTAATAAAGAGGCAACAAGACTTGCAGGTGTAAACATCAAGTTCTATCATGTACTGGCATATGTGATCTCCGGATTATTTGCAGGTATGGCAGGGGTTGCATACGCTGCGACTTATGCAACGATCTATCCGGGCGCCGGCGCGGGATTTGAGCTGGATGCCATCGGCGGAGCGATCGTAGGCGGCGTATCTGCATCCGGCGGTGTAGGAACGATCCTGGGTTCCTTCCTCGGAGTTATCGTCATCTGTCTGATGAAGGTCGGACTTCCGTTTATCGGCCTGCAGGCAAACTGGCAGCAGATCTTTACCGGTATCGTGCTGATCGCGGCAGTATTGGTAGATGTATTGAAGAAGAAAAAAGACTGAGAAGAAACCAAAACTTTAGTTTATAAGAAACGGTAAACGAAAAAGAATCTGTTTTAAAACAGCAAGAATATGTTGTTCGAGCAAGAACTTCATATATAAAAAAATCTCATTAAAAGGAGGAAAAAAAATGAAAAAGAAGGTTTTAGCTATTTTACTCAGCGCAGCAATGGTGATCTCCATGGCGGCATGCGGCAGCGGTGGAAATGACAGCGGCGACAGCGGAAGCGCGGACAGCGGTGCAGCTACGGAAGATGCTGGGGATGCAGCAGATGACGCAGGAAGTTCCGAAGGCGGAAGCAAAGGATATTCTTTCCAGATGATCGTTAAGAGCTTCCAGTCTACATACTGGCAGGCAGCAATCCAGGGCGTTGAGCAGGCTAAAGCAGAACTGGGCGTGGAAGTAGAAGCAAACGGACCGGCGAATGAGTCCGATATCGCTGACCAGGTTCAGATGCTGGACAGTGCAATCCAGAAGAAACCCGACGGAATCGCTTTGGCAGCATGTGATACAAAGTCTGTAGTGGATTCACTTGCAAAGGCTCTGGAAGCCGGCATCCCGGTTGTATGTTTCGATACCGGCGTTGATGAGGCTCCGGAAGGTTCTGTATACGCAACGGTAGCAACCGACAACGCAGCAGCTGGCGCTGTAGCAGCAGAGAATATCTTCCCGGTGATAGAGGAAAAGATCAAGGCTGCAACAACCGACGCGCAGGTTCGTATCGGTGAAGTGAACCAGGATGCAACTGCGCTGAATATCCAGCAGCGTGGACAGGGATTCATCGACAAGATGATTGAGCTTTGCAATGGCGTTGACAAGAAGGTTGCAGTAGTTGGCAACGAATTTTATGTAAACGGAACAGAAGGCAAGGTTGATGAGAAAGAAGCAGAAGTGATCATCGAAGTCGGCGTTCCGGCTCAGACAACAGTAGACCTGGCTTCCACAGAGGCTCAGAAGATCATGTCCAAGGACGACACGATCGCAATCTTCGGCTCCAACCAGACAACAGCAGAAGGTGTTGTAACAGCGAACCAGACACTGAACAAGCTGTCAACAGATCCGGAAAAGGGTATCATCGGCGCAGGCTTTGACGCTGGTAGACCGCAGAAGGAAGCTATCATGAACGATCAGCTCATCGGCTCTGTAACACAGTCTCCGCTGATGATGGGTTATGAAGCAGTTGTGACTCTGACCAAGATCTGCGACGGCGAAGAAGTAGCTGATATCCCGATGGATGGTTACTGGTATGGCAAGGACAATATGGAAGACGATAACATCGCTCCTAACCTTTACGACTAATTGTGATTCGAATGGGGCAGATATGTCGGCATGAATATCTGGCGCAAAAAGTAAAAGGATCAGATTATGATCAGCTAGTAAAGGTGACTGCAAGTGTGCAGGCGCAAAAAAGGAATCGGATCTACTCCGATTCCTTTTTTTAAAGAAAGCTTGTCAGCAGCAGGCCTTTTGTTGTATAGTTATATGGAACGCCGGAAGATATCGGCTGTGAGAAAAAAATAAAAAGACTGGCTGCGCCGAGAAGCTTATGTATGCTGTGGACCATCTGCTGATCTGTAGCTACGGCAGTTTTTCAGGATCAGGGCAGTGGGAGGGATCATATGCTTGATAATGCGGAAACAATGTTTGATAATATGGATCTGATGTTGAAAAAATTAAAGAAAAAATCGTATGAAGAGAATATGCGTCAATTCCTTGGAAAAAACCAGCACTATTTTCGGGAAATGACGGATCATATGGAGGCGGCGCAGGATAAAGAAAAGGCGGCCGATGAGATTGCGGCGGTATTGGCGGATTGTGTGGAAGGTCGATTTGCAAAGGGAGAAAAGAAAAAGATCTCTTCCCGGATGCAGGCTGATATCAATTTTTTCATGATCTACTATATCTTCCCGGCAATTCTTAAGACAGAGCATGCAGACTGCCGGCTGCTCGCAGACCGGATCTGCGCTGAATGGAAGAGCAGATTTAAGGACAGCGCGATCGGATATACGGATTATGATTCACTGTATGAATCATTCCGGGAGAAAATATTCGGGATTTTTTAAGTGAATAAGTCTTGAAATCAATCTCCCAATGCGTTATAATATTTTCTGTAAAAAGAATGAATTCTTCGGGGTCGGGTGTAATTCCCAACCGGCGGTATAGTCCGCGACCCGCTTAGGCGGCTGAACTGGTGACTCTTATCAACAGAGAATTCCAGTACCGACAGTAAAGTCTGGATGAGAGAAGAAATTTATGCCATAAAAGCGTGGATAGAATCAGACCCCGGATTGTTTTCCGGGGTTTTTATATGCCGCAAAACGTGACAGGATTTCCGTGAAGAGGTTCTTTCTTTTTAAAATATCGCGGCAATCGGTACGGCAGGCCGGCCGAATGACCACAGACTATCATTATTTTAAAGGAGAGAAGTAACATGAGTACACAGACAAACGTAGCAGTAAGAAAAGAATCAAAGACAGATATCCGTATGATTGTGCAGATCGGTATGCTTTCCGCAATTGCGATCGTATTGATGCTCTTTGAGATTCCGCTCCCATTCGCTCCCTCATTTTATGAGATTGATTTCAGCGAAGTGCCGGTCATGGTCGGATGCTTTGTGATGGGACCGCTGGCGGGGGCTGTGATCGAGCTTGTCAAGATCCTGCTGAACCTGGTCATCAACGGAACTGCAACTGCAGGAGTCGGCGAGGCGGCTAACTTTGTGATCGGATGTGCGCTGTGCGTTCCGGCAGGGATCATCTATAAGAGGAAACATACAAGAAAGGGCGCTCTGATCGGAATGATCACGGGAACGATCATCATGGCAGTGGCAGGCTGCTTTATCAATGCATTCATCCTGCTTCCGGCTTACGGCGCGGCATTCGGAATGCCGATTGATGCCCTGGTCGGGATGGGAACGGCTGTAAACCCCAATATCACCAGCCTGACAACATTCGTGATATTTGCGGTTGCTCCGTTTAACCTGCTGAAAGGGGCACTGGTATCCTTGATCGTATTTATTATTTATAAGAAGATCCGTCCAATCTTCAAGATGAGATAAAAAAATTGGATTTTATAAGGGCTTCGGGTACTTTACCCGAAGTCTTTTTTTCATCCGGACATTTACGAATGTGCCGTTTCATCTGGACACCTTCCTCCTATATGGTTTATAATTGAACATGAAAAGTAAGGAAAGGACAGTGGAGCAAGATGAGGAAAAAATTTAATACTACCGGCTTATGTATGCCGGAAAAGCATTATATGGCAGACATATCCGAACACCTTCATAAGATAAAAGAATATGTGAATGAAGGAAATTATTTTTCCATTTACTGTGCAAGGCAGTATGGCAAAACCACCACATTACATGCGCTGTCCCGTCATCTGGAGAAAGAGTATCTGGTGATCAGCCTTGATTTTCAGGCATTGGGAAATGCGTCCTTCCAAAATGAAAATATTTTTTCGCTTACATTTGCAGAATATTTTTTCAGGGAACTGCAGTTGGCAGATTGTGGGAATCCCCCGCAGCTAAAAGCGCAGTGCGATTTATTAAACTCTGCCATACAGAGCAAAGATGATAAATTTGTCTTATTTCAGTTGTTTGGACATCTTACCGCGATTTGCCGGACTGCGCCAAGACCGATCGTATTGATGATCGATGAGATAGACGGAGCTTCGAACAATCAGGTTTTTTTGGATTTTCTTGCTCAATTGAGATACTATTATTTGGAAAGAGAAAAGAGGAATATGCCGACATTTCACTCTGTAATTCTTGCCGGAGTATATGATATCAGGAGATTGAAAATGAAACTCCGACCGGAAAGCGAGCACAGATTCAACAGTCCATGGAATATTGCGGCAGATTTTAATATTGATATGAGCCTGTCTGCTGAGGGAATCGGACAAATGCTCACGGACTATGAAAAGGATTATCATACAGGTATGAATGTACAGGCTATTGCCCGGCTGATCTATGATTATACATCAGGATATCCATTTCTGATTTCACGTATCTGTAAGCTGGTTGATGAAGAAATCTCATCAGGCAGGGAGTTTGAGGGAAAAACCGCGGCGTGGACGAAAGATGGGGTTCTGCTCGCCGTCCGTATGCTGATTGCGGAACGCAACTCGCTGTTTGAATCTTTGACAGAAAAGCTGGACAACTACCCAGAATTGGAACGCATCCTCCACACACTATTGTTTGTAGGAAAAGAGGTTCCGTACAATGCAGATTCCGAAGTCATTAGTCTTGCCTCAATGTTTGGCTTTGTGAAAAATAGAGATGGAAATGTCGCAATTTCCAACCGTATATTCGAAACACGTCTTTACAATCGATTCCTTTCAGTGGAAGATCTGCAGGAAAATGATATTTATAAAGCGTCTCTCTGGGACAGGAATCAATTTATTGTCGGCGGGCATCTAGATATGCGGCTGATACTAAAACGATTTGTACAGCATTTTACTGATGTTTATGGGGACAGCGATGAAAAATTTGTGGAAGAATCCGGCCGAAAATTATTTCTGCTATATCTTCGCCCAATTATAAACGGGAGCGGAAATTATTATATAGAGTCTCGGACAAGAAACATGGGACGCACAGATGTGATTGTTGATTATAGGGGAGAGCAATACCTTATAGAGTTAAAAATATGGAGGGGCAAGGAATACCATAACAGAGGGGAGCAGCAAATTATCGGCTATCTGAACGATTACCACAAAAATAAGGGATACATGCTGAGTTTTTGTTTTAATAAGAAAAAACAGGTCGGCATACAGGAAATTGTGATTGATGGTAAAACAGTGATTGAAGCGATTGTTTAGGGTAATGATAGATATAAGAGAATTTACGATGAGGATTTTGCTGATGATTGAGTTTTATTCGAATGAAAAAATCAAAGATTTGAAAATCACTCGAATAAAACTCGAAAAGCAAAATTCCATGAAACAGGCAATCATTTAAGTCGTGTGTCAGTGAAATGGGATTTTTATCTAACTAGTACAACGAATAATAAGTATCTGGCTATATCGCGCAGGATGATTTTTCAGATACAAGGCAGATTTTCGACGGCGTAGCGGTGGCTACGGCTAGAAAATCTAACGCAGTAGCTGGAAAATCAGACAAGTGATATGGCTAGTTATTTATTATTCGTTGTACTAGCCAGTGTTCTCCTCTTACGGTACAGATAATAAAGAATAAATAATATGGAGGTGGTCAGCCAGGTCACCGGATAGCTGAGAATGATCGCATTCACTGTCGGCCGGATCTGAAGCGCGCCGAACAGCCACAGGATCCGGAAAAGGCAGACCCCGCCCAGTGTGATCAGTGTAGGAATGATCACATCGCCGATCCCGCGCAGCGCACCGGACAGCACTTCAATACAAATGAAGAACATATAGCAGGGCGTGATCAATGCCATCATTTCACATCCGATCCGGATGACGTCGGCGTCATTCGTAAAGATCCGGAACAGCGGATTGCGCAGCAGCAAAAAGAAGATCACTAAAACACCCGATATCAGAGCATCGATCCCCAGGCAGACCCGGACACTTTTCTTCACCCGGCCATATTTGCGGGCGCCGAAGTTCTGCCCGACAAATGTGGTGATGGAGATCCCGATCGCTCCGCTGATCATCCAGAACACCGCGTCCAGTTTACCATATACAGACCATGCGGCGACGGTATCCGTTCCGAAACTGTTCAATGCGGATTGGATGATGACGTTGGAAAGGCTGTACATGATGGACTGAAATCCGGCAGGCATCCCGATGCGCAGCAGTGATCTCAGTACATTTGCATGAAAACGGAGCTGTTTCAGGGATAATTTCAAGATCCCCCCGGATACCATCAGCTTTCTCGTCACCAGCGCCGCGCTGGCCGCCTGTGAAAAAAATGTGGCGATGGCAGCACCTGCAACCCCCATATCAAGCCAGACGACACACAGAATATCCAGGATGATATTCAGCAGACAGCAGACCATCAGGTAATACAGCGGGTGCTTGGAGTCACCGATGGCACGCAGGATACTCGATCCAACGTTAAAAATAAAGACAAACAGGATTCCAGCAAAATAGATCCGCAGATACAAAGCCGAATCCCGGACCAGTTCAGCCGGCGTGTTCATCCATCTCAGCAGATGGGGAGCCAGCAGGATGCCGGGAATTGAGATGGCAATGCTTCCTAAAATGGAAAATGCATAGGCCGTGTGCAGGCTTTCCTGCACCGAGCGTTCATCCCGGGCGCCGTAAAACTGTGCAATGATGACGGAAGCACCGGAGGAAAGCCCGGTAAAAAATCCGACTACCAGATTCACGATCTGAGTAGAGGAGCCGCCCACGCTGGCGAGGGCGCTCTTTCCGATAAAATGACCTACTATGATCGTATCGATCGTATTGTATAATTGCTGAAAGAAAGTACCGAATACAATCGGAAAGAAAAAGATCAGAAGCTGTTTCCAGATGATCCCCTCCGTAATCTGATTCGCGAGTTGCGTTTCTTTTTTCATAGGTATACCTCAGTTATTCTCTATCTGTATTCAGATTGATCGTTTTGTACCAGAACCGCGGGATAAAACGAGAGCAGGAACCTGCTCAAAAAATGCAAAGTTCCTGCCCCATGTTAAGGAACCGTATGGAAATACTCACACCCTGACCGGGCGCTCAAAGCAACAGCATTATTCAATAGGTTCAAAATCCGCAGCTCCATGCTTGCAGAGCGGGCATACGAAATCCTCAGGCAGCTCGTCGCCTTCGTAGATGTAACCGCATACAACGCACACAAAGCCTTTCTTGCCTTCGGTCTGCGGCTTTGGCTTCACATTATTCTGATAATAGGTATAAGTCATCGTATCAACATTTGAAATCACGCGTGCCTCTGTAATGGTGCAGATGAACATTCCGTGTGTATCCAGATCCACATACTGTTCGACCTTCAGCGACATGAAGGAGTTGATGTATCTCGGCAGGAATGCAAGTCCATTGTCGGAGTGCAGCGGTTTCAGGTCCGCGAATTTATCCGCGGTTCTTCCGCTCTGGAATCCAAAGGTCTCAAACACCTTGAACGGCGCGTCCGTAGACAGGCAGTTCAGGTTCATGATGCCGGTCTGCTTGATCACATGGTGGGAGTAGTTATCCTTATTGATCGTCACAGCAACCCGGTTCGGTGTGTTGGTCACCTGGGAAACCGTATTCACGATCAGGCCGTTATCCTTCTTGCCGTCGTTGGAGGTGACCACATATAAGCCGTATCCGATCTTGAACAGAGCGGTCAGGTCGTTCTTATCCGCAGTCTCGTCCTGCTGTGCCAGATAGTCCTGGCAAAGCTCCTCTGCCAGAGCTTCCAGCTGTGCGTTGCTGTCATCATTCAATGCAGACTTGATCTGTACGGTTGTTTTAGTAAAGGTCAGCTTTTTGCAGCCTTCCAGCATGGACTTCATGGTCTTTGCAGCCAGCGGAGCCCAGGATCCATTCTCGATCAGTCCGACGATCCGGTTCTGGAAATTCCGTTCGGTCAAATGATTGATAAATTCACGCATGAATGGGAAGATTCCTGCGTTGTAGGTTGTAGTAGCGAGCACCAGCTTGCCGTAACGGAACGCGTCCTCTACAGCCTCCGCCATGTCTTCCCGGGCGAGATCAGTAACGACCACCTTTGGACAGCCTTTTGCGGTAAGCTTTGCAGCCAGAGCTTCTACAGCCTTCTTTGTATTTCCATAAATGGAAGTATAGGCGATCATGATGCCTTCGGTCTCCGCGGAGTAGGAGGACCAGGTCTGGTACAGTCCCAGATAATAGCCCAGGTTTTCCTTCAGGACGGGGCCGTGCAGCGGACAGATGGTCTGAATATCCAGTCCGGATGCCTTTTTCAGCAGATTCTGCACCTGCGCGCCGTATTTTCCGACGATTCCGATGTAATAACGGCGTGCTTCACATGCCCAGTCTTCTTCCACATCCAGGGCGCCGAACTTACCGAAGCCGTCTGCTGAGAACAGTACCTTGTCATAACTGTCGTAGGTCACGATCACCTCCGGCCAGTGTACCATGGGCGCTGCAACAAAAGAAAGCTCATGCTTTCCGAGAGAAAGAGTATCTCCTTCCTTTACAACGATCTGCCTGTCCTCAAAATCGGTACCGAAAAACTGCTTCATCATGACAAAGGCTTTTGCGGAGGAAACGATCTTGGTGTCCTTATATACCTGCATAAAATTGGCAATATTTGCAGAGTGGTCCGGTTCCATATGCTGGATGATCAGGTAATCCGGCTTGCGGGAGCCCAGAGCCGCCCCGACGTTGTCCAGCCATTCATGGGTGAAACGGGCATCCACGGTGTCCATGACCGCTGTCTTCTCATCCAGGATCACATAAGAATTATAAGCCATGCCGTTTTTTACAACATACTGGCCTTCAAATAGATCCACCTCATGGTCATTGACACCTACGTATCTGATATCGTTCGTAATATCCATTTGCAATACACTCCTTTTCTCTTTAAATGCAATTTATTATAATTTGTCACCAACTTTCAACGAAAATTGATGACCTGCTTGCGCTCAGCGCAATTCATTATAACATATGTTGATTTTTTTTGCAGGAAAATTGGAAAGATTTTATAATATATTTTTGGGCTTGCGGTGAAAGCACCAAAGGCAGCTTTTCCTTGTGTAATTTTCGGCCGCGTGCTATAGTGAAAGTCAGGAGGAAAAGCAGATGGCAAAAATATTATTGGTAGAGGATGACGATACGATCTCATTTGGGATCCGTGCCTCATTGGAGAAAAAAGGATATGAGATCACGGCCTGCACCTGTCTCGCAGGTGCAAAAAAATTGTTTTCAGATGCATTTGCGCTGGTACTTCTGGACCTGAATCTGCCGGACGGAACGGGATATGAATTGTGTACCTGGGTAAAAGCCAGATGTGATACGCCCATTATCTTTCTGACAGTAAGCGACGAAGTGAGTGACATTACGAGAGGACTGGATATGGGCGCTGATGATTATGTGACAAAGCCCTTCCACATTGCGGTCCTGGAGTCACGGATCGCGGCAGTGCTCCGGAGGGTGCCGGAAGAGCCGGACGGATCTGCTGCCTGCGGAAATATCCGCCTGAACAAAGAAAAAATGCAGGTTCTTCTGGGTGGCCGGGAGATCACGCTTACTGCCCTGGAATACCGCATGCTGCTGATCCTGATGGAAAATAAAGGACGCACTCTGCCCCGCAGTCTGATCCTGGAAAAGCTGTGGGACTCGGAAGGGAATTTTGTCAATGACAATACGCTGACCGTGACGGTCAAGCGTCTTCGGGAAAAGCTGGATCATACCCGCTGCATCACAACAGTCCGCGGGATCGGCTACCGGATGGAGGAGGCGGGAGATGGGATATGATGACAGAGAAAGCGATTCCCTTAAGGCGGCGGACCGGAATCCGGACTATTCAGGCGTGACGGCTGCCGCAGGGGACGGTCAGCATGCGGCTGCCGGCGGAATATGGGGACACAGGACATGGATATGCTGGCTTCTGCCCGGACTGGCAGCCGGTTTTTTCATTGCGCTGGCTGTGACATATCAGGAGTACCATTGTTTCGCGGAATTTACAGGCGCGGTTCTGGACCAGGATGTGAGCGTATGGGAACAGACGGACCAGGGGGACCGGGACGCGGAGATATCTTCGCGGGAAAAACAGGAGGGAGACGCTCAGAAACGTACAGCGAAAAAAATCCTTGCGGCCGCGGCAAAGAGCCGCAGCCGCGGGAACAGGGAATCCGGAGAAGCATTTCTTCATGAATACGGTTATCACACATGGGGGCGTCTGGGGACACTTCTTCCCTTTACGCTGGGGATCTGTATCCTGCTGTCAGAGATTGCCGGCTGGTGTGTATTCCGAAAAGAGGAACGGGAGCGGAAAAAGCAGGAGCAGCGTATGGAAGAGCTGACCCGTTATCTCCTGGCGGCAGAACGCGGCGAAGCTGCGGTACTGCTGCGCAGGGAGGATGCCTTCTCCCATCTGGAGGATGCGGTCTACAAAGCGGTCATGGAGCTGAAAGGCACGAAGGAAGAGGCAGTACGCAGCCATGAGGTCCTTTCTCAGAGGATTGCGGATGTGGCCCATCAGCTCAAAACTCCTATCACCTCCATGTCTCTGATGACAGAGCTTCTGGGGGAGCAGGAGACGAAGGAGGGAAAAGAATGCCTGCGGCGTCTGACTCTGCAGATCCATCGGCTGCAGAATCTGGTCCATGCCCTGCTGTCCCTGGCAAAGCTGGAATCCCATACGATCCGGTACGAAAGGGAAACCCTGGATCTGGAGGATCTGATAGAGAGTGCGGCAGAGCCTCTTCGGGAACTGCTGCAGAATCGGCAGATTTGGCTGGAATATTCCGGAGATCCGGTGTCGGTCAGGGCGGACAGGCAGTGGACGGAGGAAGCCATACTCAATGTAATTAAAAACTGTGCGGAGCATACGCCGGAGGGCGGGCAGATTCAGATCCGGTGGGAGAAAAATCCCCTTTACACGGAAATCCGTTTCACAGACAGCGGAAAGGGATTCAGCAAAAAAGACCTGCCCCATCTTTTTGAACGCTTCTACCGGGGAGAAAACGCTCAAAAGGACAGTGCAGGGATCGGGCTTGCCCTTGCAAAGCTGGTGGTGGAACAGCAGGAGGGGCATATCTATGCGGAAAATACAAGGGATGGACATGCCTGCTTTATCCTGCGCTTCTTTCGGTAATTATGACAGGAAACAGAAGGAATTCGGACGCCGCGGTAAAAATCGCAGACGCACGGATTCCTTCGATTTTCTATCCCATCATGGCCATGCGGTCATTTCGCAAGGTATACCCAAAGGCATCCCGTTATGGCCATACGGCTGTTTCACAAGGTATCATTTTTGATTGCGGTGATGATATTCTCCTTTCGGATTCTCCGTCCCCCGACCAGGTACGCCCCAAGGACCGCCAGAAGGATCAGTGCCGTATATCCCAGGATGATTCCCAGCGGCGCAAAGGGCAGGTATTCCAGCAGCGTTACTTCACTGAGCCGCAGGAATACGGCCACGAATACGATCTGGAAAGGGAGGCTTAACAGCAACGGCTTGAGTCCCAGTGTTACCCCTTCCAGGAAGAGCAGACTCTTAAGCTGCCGGCTGGACAGCCCGACGGATTTCAGCATGGCGAACTCCCGGCTGCGCTGCCTCAGATTTCCGGAAATGGCCGCCCACACATTGGACAGGCCGATCACCGCCAGAAACGCGGTCAGGAAGGCGATGATCAGATTCCAGGATTCCTTCATATCCGCAATCATTTTTTTGTAGTCGATGACATCTGTAAACACATAATCTCCGCTTCCGTAATAGTAGGAAACAATCTCCTTCATCTGCCGGGAGACCTTCTCGATCCGGGAATCCGACAGGCCGCCCTCACTGCTGACCTGAAATCTTCCGTTGAGATTCTGCGTGCTGTTATGCCGCCTCTCACTGCAGTGTGTGCTGAGATCTAGGACATGCCGCATGGGCATGACGGCAGTCAGCGTAAAATGTGATTTGTCATAAAGGCCTGTGCAGGGAAGGGTATCCACCAGATCCCCGGCCCGCAGGGAAAACGTATAATCTCCGGTATCTTCGTCGTAGGCATGCTCCGTAAATTCCAGTGTCTGCCCCTGCTTTAGATCCAAAAGTCCGCAGTCTACCGGATGCCTCCGTGTGCTTGCGTCCGGATCCCGGGCAAAATTGTAGATCAGCGCCTGGCCCGGATCTTCAAAATAGGGCTCCGGGTCAATGCCAAGTCTCTCGCAGTATTCACGGAAGCAGTGCGCTTCCAGACCGATCAGTTCGGTCTGCATCCGGTAGCGTCCGTCCCGCTCAATGAGGGAATATTTATTTCGGCTGACCACTCCGTCAAAGCCACCGAAACGCTCCTGGATATCCGGGGAGGCATCCTTGGCCGAAACCCAGACCGCACAGGTCAGAGTGTTATAAACCGCAGCCTGCCCGAGATCTGGAACCTCAACCAGCGCTTCCAGAAATTCCGGATCCGGTTCCCGTCCGTCACTGACGGACAACTGGATGTGTTCCTCCTGCATGGACTGATCCCGCAGCATGGTACTGGATGCGTCATTGATGGAAAAACCATACAGGAAGGTGGTCAGCAAAAGAAAGGACAGGCAGAGGGAAATGACAGCAGTCCGGTAGGAGCGCTTTCTCTGGGACAGAGAAAGCGCCGACAGTTCCCCGATGATCCCTCCAAACGGCGATGCGGATGAGGTACGCGAAGGCTTGGGAACCGTTGCTTTCAGACGGCAAAAAAACCTCCGGGAGCGGGATATGCTCATAGCTTCCCCTTTATGCTTCCGTTCCTTTTTCTTCCCGGAGCTTCGAAGCCCTTCCTCCTGCTTTATGATCTCGATGGGCAGCGCCTTGGCAAGCTTCTTTGCCGGAATCCTCGCTGACAGGCAGGCTGTGAGCAGAGAGAGCAGGAGGGCGGGAAGAACGGCGGGCAGCCCGAATACCGGTATGATATCCGGCGCGGCCCGTCCGATGTCATTGTGGGCATTGATATTTGCAAACAACTGGATATTGACAAACCACCCTGCGGCCAGACCGAAGGGCAGGACCGGGATCACCAGGATCAGAGCCTCCGAGACGGCAGCTGTCAGGATCTGCCCAGGCGACGCCCCGACACAGGACAGGGTGCCGAACTGGGCCATTTTTTCATTCAGCGACAGGGCAAAAGCATTGTGGATGATCAGGACGAATACCCCTACGATCAGCAAGGCTAACACCAGAATCATCAGCGGAACCGCCAGCATTTCCAGGGAAAAGGACTGATCCGGCGGCAGGATCATATAGTCGGCCAAAAGCCTGCTATTGTACCGCAGAAGATAATTTCCGTATTCATCCTTTTTATAACCTATGGATTCGGCCAGCGCGGGAAGCTCCCGGTAAGTGCCGCGCATCGGATCAAACCGCAGATAGACGGTGATGGAATCCTCCGGCGCGATGGATTCCCGGCTCATATAGCTCATGCCGGTATAAGCCGGAACCGCGGAGGAAGTGGTGACATCCATGATCCCCACCAGCGTATAGGTTTTGGTGCCGGTCGGACGGAAGGTTTCCCCTTCCCGCCAGGTATCCGTTTCCATACAGACCTCTCCGTTATAAATGCGTTCCCCGACAGGAAGCGTCAGTGTATCCCCGACGTTGACATCAGGATGATCTTCAAAATATTGTTTGGACAGAACCAGCTCCGAATCTTTTTCTGGCAGACGACCTTCCAGAATGCTGTGCTTCTCCGGCATGGAATCCCAGTATTCTTGTGTGGCGGGCCGCTGGATGATGTACCTGCGCCGTCCGCTGTCGCTGATCTTTGCCACCTCCCAGGAGCCCTTGATCATAACGGCGGAAACAGAAGCGTAGTTTTCAATCTTTTCCAGATCCCTTCCATAGCTGTTATCAAACAGCTCGCCGTGCCAGTTTCCGTCATACCATTGATTCAGAAATACATCGTCCGCCCACATCGTATAGACCATGCCGCAGAAGCAGGACATCAGGGTGGTCATCAAAAACAGAGCCACCAGGATGGCAGCGCTGGTGTATTTATTTCTGCGGAGACTTTCGAACGCATATTCACGTATCACCTGCATCAGGACATCACCTCATCTCTGACAATTTTCCCGTCCTCCAAAGTCAGGATCCGTTCCGCCATAAGCGCCGTCTTTTCGTCATGGGTAATCAGGAGCACGGTCTGGCCGTATCTCTGGTTGGACAGCTTTAAAAGCTCGATGGTCTCCTCGGAATTGCGACGGTCCAGATTACCCGTGGGCTCATCGGCCAGAAGGATGGCAGGCTGGTAAATGAGGCTGCGGGCAATGGCCACCCTCTGCTGCTGACCGCCGGAGAGCTCCCTTGGAAGATGGGACAGGCGGTCCGAGAGCCCTAAGGTGTTTACGATCTGTTCAAAACGGGCCTCGTCCGGTTTCCGTCCGTCCAGGAGTATGGGAAGAAGGATATTTTTCCGGACATTCAGGGTGGGGATCAGGTTGTAGAACTGATACACCAGACCCACCTTGCGCCGGCGGAAGACCGCCAGCTCTTCCATATTCAGCGTGGAAATATCGGTATCCTCGATATAAATATTTCCGCTGGTGGGACGGTCCACCCCGCCCAGCAGGTGGAGCAGTGTGGATTTCCCGGAGCCGGACGCGCCGACAATGGCGGTAAAGCTCCCCTTTTCCAGCGCCAGGTCTACATTGTCTAATGCGACGACCTGATTCGAACCGGTTTTGTATGTTTTTGTTAAATGGCTGCAGCGCAGTATTTCCATAAAATGTAACTCTCCTTTCTGCAGTTGCTAATGCTGTTGGCCTGAAAATTTGTCAGACTGGTGGCCATGGTCTGTAGCCGATTACGTCTAATCGGGGTGTGACCTGTGACTGCGGTTATAGTAACAAATGAAAGTGACAGGAAGGTGACAAAATAAAATTTTCACAGACAAATTGAGCATTTACTGGTAAACTATACTTACGGCCGATTTATCTGGCGTTCAGTGTAATATAATTGACACTGTCTTGCAGATAAAAAAACAGTTTTCGTGGGAAAGGAATCTATATTATGAAAATAGAGTATAAGATCCGGGACAATTTTGCGGAGATCATCCGCTGCCGGGGGTCGGTCTCAAAGATCGTGCTGCCGGAGCAGATCGCCGGATATCCGGTAAAAAAGATTGCTGCCTATGCATTTTCCGCAAAAAAGGGGGAGGAGGATCCGGACGTACTTGTCTATGAGAGTCCGGAGGAGGTTTTGTTTGAAGAAAATGAAAGGCTTTTAGCGGGGGACGCGGTTGAGGAAGTTGTTTTTCCTGACACGGTAGAAGAGATTGGAAACTACATTTTTTATAACTGCAAAATGCTGAAAAAGCTGGAATTTACGGATTCCCTGGTATATCTTGGGAGCGGCGCGTTTACCGGATGCGGGAATCTTGACACCTTGAAGGTTCATTTGAAGCGCGGAAGGAAATCCTGTGTGAAGGAGATCCTGGGTGATCTGTGGCAGCGGATGGATGTGCTTTTTCTTCACGAAGGCTCCAATGCGCAGGAAGAAGTACAGGCGGTAAGACTGGTTTTTCCCGAGCATTATGAGGAGGCTGTGGAAAATACGCCTGCCCGGATCTTATTTACCCAGCATCATGGGACCGGGAACAACTATCGCCAGTGTTTTTACAGCCGGGAGATGGATTTCCGGAAATATGACAGCTTATTTCCGCTGGCAGCAGCCCAGGAGAAGCCGGAGGTGCTGGCGGACATGGCGTTCTCACGTTTGACAGGTCCATGCGGGCTGACGGCGGAGCATCGGGCGATATACGAAGCCTATGTGCGGGAGCATCCCAGGGATGCGGCGCAGTATCTGGTAAGCCGGGAAAATCCGAAATATTTTCAATGCATGTCCGAGCGGGGACTTTGGAGCCGGGAAGGGCTGGAGGAAGCGATCAGGGAGGCCGCGGAAAAAGGAAAAGCGGAAGTGCTCAGCCTCCTGATGAATGAGAAGCATCAGCGTTTTCCGGAAAAAAGGAAAAAGCGGTTTGAACTGTAGACGGCCCAGGCTGGAAGGGACTATCCCTCCAGCCGTTCCTTGATCGTCCGATATTTTTCCGGAATCTCCTCCATTGTGAGTGTATCGTGTACGGAGCAGGTGCCGGCATCCCGGGCGGTCTCATAATACCATTTTTTATAATTCAGTGTATCCAGTGTCTCCTGAACCTGCTCCATCTGCAGGAGCACCGCGTCTCTCTGGCGTTCGATCAGCTCCAGCCGCTGTTCAATGGTCGAATCTCCTTCCATACACCAGCCGATGAAGGTCCGGATATCCTTGATCGACATGCCTGTCTTTTTCAGGCATTCGATGATGGACAGCCATTCAAAATCATTATCACTGAACATGCGGATTCCGCCCTTGGAACGCTCCACAAAGGGGAGAAGCCCCTCCTTGTCATAATAGCGCAGCTTGGAAGGCGCTACATGCAGCTTTTTCGCCATTTCTCCGATCGTATAATACATAGACAAAACCTCTTTAAAGTTGATATAAGATATTAAAGATACTTTAACCTTTGATATTATAACAGAAAATAAAAGGTAGAGTCAATCATTTTATCGGGTTTGCTATTTTTTGAAGATTCACATATAATATACTCACGGTCGATGAGATCTGCAATTCGGACTACCGGCAATAGAGGATAAAGGAGCTGAGACAGATGGATATTAAAAGGGCTAAGCAGGAGATCAAGGATTCCATAGAGGCATATCTGGCTAAGGATGAGTTCGGCGCGTACCGGATCCCGGCTATTCGTCAGAGGCCGATCCTTCTGATGGGACCGCCGGGAATCGGTAAAACGCAGGTCATGGACCAGATCGCGAAGGAATGCCGCATCGGCCTGGTGGCATATACGATCACTCACCATACCAGACAGAGTGCGGTGGGGCTTCCGTTTATTCGGGAAAAAAATTATGGCGGAAAGACATTTTCCATCACAGAATATACGATGAGCGAGATCATAGCCTCCGTGTATGACAAGATCGAGCAGACCGGCATCCGGGAGGGGATTTTGTTTATTGACGAGATCAACTGTGTGTCGGAAACGCTGGCACCCACCATGCTGCAGTTCCTCCAGGGAAAGACTTTCGGCAATCAGCAGGTGCCGGAGGGCTGGATCATTGTTGCTGCGGGAAACCCTCCGGAATACAACAGGTCTGTGCGGGACTTTGACGTGGTGACGCTGGACAGGCTGAAAAAGATTGATGTGGAGGAGAACTTCGGCGTGTGGAAGGAGTATGCATACAGGCAAGGGATTCACCCGGCAGTCATTTCTTACCTGGAACTGCGGAAGCAGAATTTTTATAAGGTGGAGACAACGGTAGATGGAAAATGCTTTGCCACGGCCAGGGGCTGGGAGGATCTGTCCCAGCTCATCCAGGTTTATGAAAGCCTGGGAAAAAAGACGGACCGGGAGGTCATATCCCAGTATATCCAGCATCAGAAGATTGCCAGGGATTTTGCGAATTATCTGGAGCTCTATCATAAATATAAAGCAGATTACGGCGTGGAGGAGATCCTGCATGGGAAGTGGAATACGGCGGTTCTGCAGAAGGTGAAGGCAGCAGCGTTTGACGAGCATTTGAAGATCGTCAGCCTGTTTAACGGGAAACTGAGCCAGCTCTTTACGGAATGCTTCCTGTCCGATGCCTATGTAACCAGGCTGTATGAATATCTGCTCCATTACCGGGAGGGGCAGGAGAAAAGAGCCGGAGACAGGCAGGCGGCGGAAGAGATTGACAAAAGCCGGATTGCGGAAACAGAAAGAACCGCAGGGGAGCAGGCAGCGGAAGGAAACGGAACCGGGCAGGTTCCCGAAGTAAGCGGCAGTGTCAGGATTCCGGTATCGATCGGAGATGAGCTCCATCGTGCGGAGAAGGACTTGGAAGAGCTGGAACAAAAGGAACTGCTGACCCGGCAGGAGGAGATCATCCTGAAAAGGGTGATCGCCGCATTGGAACGGTTTACAATAAGCGTCAAGGGGACACTGGCTGCGGAAAATACAGAATTTGAAGCGGTCAAGGCATTGTTCCAAAAAGAAGTGGATGCCCGGGAGGCGCTGATTGAACAGACTTCGGAAACACTGACTCATGTATTTGATTTTATGGAGGATGCGTTCGGGGAGAGCCAGGAAATGGTGGCTCTGATCACGGAGCTGAATGCCAATTATTACAGTGTATGGTTTATCAACGAATACGGCTGCGACCAGTATTATCGTTATAACAAGGGGCTTCTCTTCCAGGAACGCCATCAGTCGATCGTGCGGGAGATGGATGATGTGGAAGAACTGCTCAATACAGGATTGAAGTAAAGGTTCAGGAAATCAGTTAACGGCAATTTTAACTTCCTGATGTCTATTGTGTGAAGTGGGTTCAGAGCGCAGATATATCAATAGGGGAATTTTTCCTATACACATAGAAAGAAGCTCCGTCAGGAGCTTCTTCCGTATAGTTATCTAAAAAGGAATGAGAGTAAAAGTGCGGAATCCGGGGTTACCGCCCCGGATGTCCAAAACTTTATGAGGGGGGAGATAGTTGTTTTTCAACTATCTGACATTTAGTATAATAGAAAAATGTGTCCAAAGTGTTTTCATTTCATAAAAGAACTCGAAAAATTATAAACAAATCAAAAAGGAAATCAAAAGACTTCATAGAGTCTTAGCTTTTCACTCTGCGGAATCTGCATATACGATCCGTCCATTGCACAGGGTATATTTCACCTTTCCATATAATTTCCTGCCTGTAAACGGAGAATTGGAGGACATGGAATGATAGCTGTCCGGGATCCAGGACTCATCCGGATCAAAAATTACTAGGTCCGCCGGGCTGTCCTGCTTTATGTTTCCATAAGGCAGATGGTAGAGCCGGGCCGGATTTATGGTCATTTTTTCCAATAGCTGCATCAGTGTGAGATGGCCGGGGCGGACAAGCGACGTGATCCCAAGAGCAAGGGCAGTCTCCAGCCCGATGATGCCGCTGGGTGCATCCGGGAACGGCTTCGCTTTTTCCGCAGCGCTGTGGGGGGCATGATCCGTTGCAATGATGTCGATGGTGCCGTCGGACAGTCCCCGGATAATGGCCTGCCGGTCCTTTTCTGTGCGCAGAGGAGGGTTCATTTTTGCCAGGGTGCCATGGGTGAGTACAGCATCCTCCGTCAGGGTAAAATGATGCGGAGTCGCCTCGGCATGGAGCTTCGCGCCCATCGCCCGGAAGGACCGTACAAGCTCTACGGAATATCCAGAGCTGATATGCTGAATGACCACATGGGCGCCGGAGCGCAGCGCCAGCATACAATCCCTCGCCACAAGAGACTCCTCGGCGATGGACGGAGAGCCATAGAGCCCCATCTGTCGGGAGACCTCTCCGTGATTGATTCCATTATTCCGGATCAAGGCAGGATCCTCTTCGTGAAGGCTGATAGGAACGCCAAGCGCCCCTGCGGCCTTCATGGCCTCATAGCAGAATGCGGCATTGGTGATGGGAATCCCGTCATCCGTAAACCCGCAGGCGCCCGCTTCCTTAAGCGCCGGCATGTCTGTCATCACCTGGCCTTTCAGCCCCTGAGATACGGTTCCGGCCTGGAAGACGCGGATATCTTCCTGCTTTGCCCGCTCCAGGATATCCTGCAGTACGGGAACCGAATCCACCGCAGGGGACGTATTTGCCATGCAGATTACAGAGGTGAATCCGCCTCTTGCCGCCGCGAGTGCGCCGGTGTGGAGTGTCTCCTTGTGGGGAAAGCCGGGATCCCGGAAATGTGTATGGGTGTCGATCAGCCCCGGAGCAATGATGAAGCCTTCCGCGTCCAGACATTCCTCACCGGGAGCGGCACTCAGGTCCGGGCCGATCTTGGCAATGACGCCGTCTCGGATGTGAAGATCAGCTTTGTACGATGCGTTGGTACCTGGATCCATAATCAAGCCGTTTTTTAGAATCATAGTGTTGTTCCTTTCTGATTTTATGCAGCCGTGCAGTAAAGACACGGCATGATGTAATCTATTTTTACATATATTATGTGATTTGGCAATACAATTTATAGGCGTGTAGGATGAAAATGAAATTCTATTATGAAAAAACTAAATTTTCTACCAGTCAGATAAAAACTGTCAATCGGCTTCTTACAAGCTTCTCTTGACGAATCTGACTGCCATTTTTTATCTGACTGTGAATAGTAACCCCGGTGCTTCAAAAAGCACAATATATTCTTGACATTCATCTTGGAATGCGGTATATTTATAACATAAAGAGCGAAAAACACCACATATAAAAAGGAGGATTACGAATGAAAAAGATTAATTATCTGGGATTTTTATCTCTGCTCTCCCTGATTTCCATATTGGGATGGAAGAGCGGCAACACAGGACTGTATGGATTTTTTGGATTTATCTATTTTCTCCGCTATTTTTGGATGATTCCGGATGAAATGTTTCTATTGAATGTGCAGAAATCCGCGACCATCGCATTTATGCTGAGCATGGTTTCCCTTGTCCCGCTTATGTTTTCCTGCTCTGTATTCTACAATATCTCTGCGGCAATCCCTATGGCGTTTGCACTGAGCTTTGTGGTATCAACACTTGCGTTTACATTTGTGCTGACAGGATTGGAGTGGAGAGAGCGAAGAGGAGCGAAGGAATGATCAAAAACAGAATAAAAGAATACCGGGCCAGATATGATATGAAGCAGGAGGAACTGGCAAAGCTGGTCGGTGTGCGGAGGGAAACGATCGGGAATCTGGAAAAAGGAAAATACAATCCTTCGCTGGTTCTGGCATGGAATATCGCAAAGGTATTTCAGGTTACGATTGAGGAGGTTTTTACGGTAGAACCGTAATAATAAAAAAGACAAAGAAATCCGCTAACCTCACGGTTAGCGGATTTCTTGTTATAGTTATCTAAAAAGGAATGAGAGTAAAGTGTGACATCCAGGAATCTCTCCCCGGATGTCTTAACTTTATGAGGGGGGAGATAGTTGTTTTATCAACTATCTGACATTTAGTATAAAAGAAAAATGTGTCCAAAGTGTTTTCATTTTATAAAAGAAGTAGAAAAATTATAAAGAAAAAGTTTAGAATGTAGAAAACTGTCATAATTTGCGGCAAAAGTATGATAAGATAGACGTATTCAGAATAGGAAGTCACAGTTTTGATTAAAGTAAATGGATAGATAAAAACGGTGAATTGGCAGGAAGCGGGGAAACTATAGTATGGAAAAAAGAGAAGCGGCCGGGCGTCTGGAGCTGCTCGGAGAAAAAATATGGAATGCATCCAGGGATGAATTGTATCTTGGAATGCGTTTTCTGGATGTTGCGCTGAACAGCTTTGTGCATCAGATGGATACCAAAGTCAGCCCATTCGGAACCGACGGGGCTGTGCTGTACTTTCATCCTCAGCAGCTTGGCGGATTGTACCGGCAGAATCGGATCTTGGTGAACCGAGGGTATCTGCATATGGTGTATCACTGTATTTTCCGGCATATATGGAAGGAATATCGGGCAGGATCCAAGGAGGATATTCCGGAGGCAAAACGCCAGGAGACAGATCCCGGTGCTAGGCTATGGAACCTGAGCTGCGACATTGCCGCGGAACATCTGATTGATGGAAGCTATCACCGTTCGGTCCGATATTCCAGAAGCCTCCTTAGAAGGGAAACTTATCGGAAACTGGAACAGGAAGGGAAAACACTGCATGCCGAACGGATTTTTAAGCTGCTGCTGGATTGGGAACTGGACGAAAAGAGGCTGGCAAAGCTGGAACAGGAATTTTACGTAGACGACCATCAATACTGGGCGGCTCACCAGCCGGACAGGAAGCCTGATGCGGATTCCTGTATGCAGAAGAAGTGGCAGGATATCGATGAGCAGATGGAAACAGATCTGGAGAGCTTTTCCAAAGAGGCATCCGAGCAGAATGGAGACCTGCTGGGCCAGATGAAGATCGAGAACAGGGAGAGACACGATTACCGCTCTTTCCTGAGAAAGTTTTCCGTATTGAGAGAAGAACTGGGAGTCGATACAGACACCTTTGATTACACATTTTACAGCTATGGACTGTCCTTATATGGAAATATGCCGCTGATCGAGCCGCAGGAGACAAGGGAAGTCAAAAAAGTGGAAGAATTTGCAGTGGTGGTGGACACCTCCATGTCATGCTCTGGGGAGCTGGTGCGCAGATTCCTGGAAGAAACCTATGATGTATTGAGCCAAAACGAAAGCTTCTTCCGAAAGATCAATGTGCATATCATTCAGTGTGATGAGGATGTGAGGTCTGATGTGAAGATCAGCAGCGAGAAGGAGCTGAAAGCGTATATGGACAATCTGACATTGTACGGAGAAGGCGGGACCGACTTCCGTCCGGCATTTGAATATGTGAATGAGAAGATCAGGCAGGGGGAGTTTACAGAGCTCCGGGGGTTGATCTATTTTACGGATGGATACGGAATCTATCCGAGGAAGGCGCCGGGATATCAGACGGCATTTGTATTCATGCAAGAGGATTACAGGGATGCGGATGTCCCGGGATGGGCGATGAAGCTGGTGATATAGAGTTTTTATAGTTCTCTGGTCAGTACAAAAATAAACAAAATGTTTCTGGATGTATATTTGGCAAATTGTTGTTGCATTCTTCTGAATATGTGTGTAAAATTGGTTGTAAAAATGATACAGACACTTACATATCGAGATCAATGGCATAAATATAAGGTTTCGTAAGTGCAAAATCCTGGACCTAAGGGGCATACCACAGCGTATGTACCTGTGGAACGGACTTTGTCCGGCAAGAGAAAGAAGGAGTTCATATGCATCGTGAAGAAATAGAGCAGTTTGCTTTTTTATATTTATGCGGAGCAAGGGATCGTAGACTGCTGTCAGGAAGGGAGAAAATGACTTTTTCAGATTTTGAAAGGCTGATATATATTACTGCCTTTTTCGGATTAATCCATTATAATTTGAAAATATGGAATCAATATTCCACACAGTTTCAGAAGCAGTTAGAGTACTTCAATTTCTCCTTTGAATCAAAGAGTACTCCGTTCCATTCATCAGAATATGAAGAGGATATACACAAGCAGTGGCAGTGGCTTGCGGAATTTTGCGGCAATGCTCCAAACCGAAGCATCCGGGAGTACTTGAAAAAAGTAACAAACATGTAACTGATTGTTGCCGAACAATTTGTTTATAAAGAGTTCGGTACGGAAAAGCAGCATACCGGGTTTTGTATAGATGGGACTGTTGAAAGATATAAAGAGCCGGAAAGAAACATAAATCGATAGATACGTAGTACTAACAGTTGTTTCCTCTGCTGAAAAGTGGTATCATCTTTAATAAAAATAGAATATCAACGGAGGAAAAAGGATGAAGGTATTACTGATTAACGGGAGCCCGCATGCAAAGGGAAGTACATATACGGCGCTGCATGAGATGGAGCAGGTTTTTGCCGGGGAAGGAATGGAGACGGAGATCCTGCACATCGGCAATCAGGACATCAGAGGCTGCGTTGCCTGCGGATTCTGCGGAGGGCACGGCAGATGCGCCTTTAACGATGTGGTAAATGAAGCCGCGCAAAAGTTTGAAGCCTGCGACGGACTGGTAGTCGGAAGCCCGGTCTACTATGCGTCCGCCAATGCCACATTGGTTGCGTTTCTGGATCGTCTGTTTTACAGCACGCACTTTGACAAAACGATGAAGGTCGGAGCGGCTGTGGCGTCTGCCAGAAGAGGCGGGCTGTCAGCGACCTTTGATGAACTGAATAAATATTTTACAATCTGCGGAATGCCGGTGGCATCCGGCCAGTATTGGAACAGCATTCATGGAAATAACGCGGACGAGGCCGCGCAGGATGCGGAGGGTTTGCAGATCATGCGGACGCTGGCGGTGAATATGGCATTTCTGATGAAGAGCATCGCCCTCGGAAAAGAACGGTACGGCCTGCCGGAGAAGGAAACGGCCTGCAGGACTAATTTTATCCGCTAAAAAGAGAGCAGGAGGAATGACCATGAAACTGACTTTGAATGGTATAAAAGACAGACAGGATTGGGAGCAGGCCGGAATCGGGCTCCCGTCCTATGATGCCGGGGCACTTGCGGCCAGAACCAGAACAGCCCCGGTATGGGTACATTTCGGTGTGGGAAATATTTTCCGGATCTTCATCGGCGGGATTGCGGATCAGCTGATTTCAGAAGGCCTGATGGACCGGGGAATCATCGGTGCTGAGACCTTTGATTATGATGTGGTGGAGCAGATATACAAGCCCTTTGATAACCTGATCCTGTCCATTACGCTTCACGGAGACGGCACAACGGACCGAAAGGTGCTGGGCTCTGTGACAGAAGCAGTGAAAGCACAGCATTCCAATCCTGAACAGTGGAATCGGTTAAAAGAAATTTTCCGCGCCCCAGGCCTGCAGATGATCTCATTTACGATCACGGAAAAGGGATATGCGCTGACCAGAGCGGACGGAACCTATTTTGACTTTATAAGAGCAGACATTGAAAACGGGCCGGAGAAAGCGTCGAGTGCCATGGCAGTTGTAACGGCCATGCTGCTGGAGCGTTACCACGGCGGCAAACTTCCGCTTGCCCTGGTATCCATGGATAACTGTTCTCAAAACGGGCAGAAATTCCGAAATTCTGTATTGGAAATCGCAGAGGAATGGAAGAAACGAGGTCTTGTGGAGGAGGGATTTCTTCATTATATTCGAGACGAAAGCCAAGTTTCATTCCCGTGGACAATGATCGACAAGATTACGCCCCGGCCCAGCGAGAAGATCGCGAACGAGCTGGATGAGATCGGAGTGGAAAATATGCAGCCGGTGATCACGTCCGGAAAAACTTATATCGCACCCTTTGTCAATGCGGAGGGGCCCCAGTATCTGGTGGTAGAGGACAGCTTTCCAAACGGCCGCCCGGCATTGGAGAAGGCAGGGGTATACATGACAGATCGGGATACGGTCAACAAGTCCGAGAAAATGAAGGTGACGGCCTGTCTCAATCCCATCCACACCGCATTGGGGCCCTATGGATGTGTGTTGGGGTATGAATTGTTTTCCGATGAAATGAAAGATCCCGACATGCTGGAGCTGGCGCGGCAGGTCGGGTACGTGGAAGGCATGGAGGTGGTTTCGGATCCGGGCATCCTTTCCCCGAAAGCATTTCTGGACGAGGTGATCAACGAACGTTTTCCCAACCCTTACCTGGGCGATACCACCCAGAGACTTTCGGTGGATGTGTCCCAGGGAATCGGGATCCGTTTCGGAGAGACGATCAAATCCTATGTGGCGAAGTTCGGGGACGCGGCACGCCTGAACGGTATCCCGGTTGCGATTGCCGGGTGGTTCCGTTATCTTCTTGCGATTGACGAGGAACCTGAATCCGTGAACCTAACCTAAAAATAAAATGAAATCGGTAAATAAGAAATATGAGGCACTCTTTGTACCAATTTCATGCCAATAAAATATTGTTTTC